>NZ_JBHMQU010000007.1:0-53191 GCF_042435015.1 Paracoccus panacisoli
CCTGATCAGGCCCTGACCTCTCCGAAGGTCGGCGCTCCTACACCACGGCGTGGGACACTATCCGAGAAGCCGGGGGACGCGCCTTCGCAGTTGCCCGGATTGCGGCAAGGTCGATGAGGTCAGGGCCGACAACTCCTCGCCGAGATGCAAACGCTGCGCGACCCGTTCGACGCTGGAACTGGGGCGAGACCGGAAATCGGCGCGGCGAAATTGGGAAACGTGCCAACATTGCCGGATCGAATTTGCGGCACCGCCAAGCAACCGTCAGAAGTTCTGCAGCCAGACATGCCGTGCTGCAGCGAAGTCGACTGAGCGGACCTGCGCAACTTGCGGCACAGCGTTTCGCATCGCGCGGTCGTTCCTGTCGGGCAAGTGCAATTCCAGCGGACGCTTCTGTTCGCGACCCTGCTACGAGCGTCACCTCTGCCGCACGCCCCGCATTCGCGGCCGCGGATCATGCTGGACCACCGTTCGACGTGAGTCGCTGCGGTTGACACCGTTCTGCGCCTGCTGCGGCGGGCGAAGGCACTTGCAGGTGCACCACATCATTCCGTTCCGCCTCACGCGGGACAATTCGCAGACCAACCTCATCCCGCTCTGCCGCGCCTGCCACAAGCGGGTCGAGGTGGTTTTTCACGACGTCGAGGCGGCGGCACCGCCGATCCCGGTCACCAAACTGGTCCTGTTCTGCAGCATCCACGCCATGCGGACCGTAACCCTGCACAAGCTCAAGGCCCTGAAATCAGATGCTCAACACCGCGCTGCAGCTTGAAGACTGGCCCATCGGCCGGCTGATCGAATACGACCGCAACCCGCGCAAGAACGATGACGTGGTCGACCGCATGGCGCAGGCCATCGTGGAGTTCGGCTTCCGGATTCCGATTGTCGCGCGCAGCGACGGGCTGGTTGTCGATGGGCATCTCCGGCTCAAGGCAGCACGGCTGCTGGGCCTTGCAACTGTGCCGGTGGTCCTGGCTGACGAGTTGTCGGAAAACCAGATCCGGGCGTTCCGGTTACTTGCCAACCAGTCCGCCAACTGGGCCGAGTGGGACGACGCGCGGCTTTCGGCTGAACTGCAGGACCTGCTCGCGGATGATTACGACATTTCGCATGTCGGTTTTTCCGATGGCGAATTGGACAAGATTTTGGCCTTCGTGCCGGAGGGTGACGGTGAAGAGGGTGGCGCCGGAGGCTCCGTGCCGCCGGTTACCATCCCCGAACCGCCGCGCAACCCGGCATCGCGGACTGGCGATCTCTGGATCCTTGGCGACCACCGGCTGCTGTGCGGTGACAGCACCAGCGCGGCCGATGTACGCCGCCTGATGAACGGCGAGCGGGCAATCCTGTTCGCGACCGACCCGCCGTATCTCGTTGACTATGACGGCTCGAACCATCCGACGCGCAACAAGGATTGGTCGGCCTCCTACGGCACGACGTGGGATGACAGTTCGCAGGGGGCCGAGCTCTACGACGGTTTCATCGCAGCGGCTGTGGCGGAAGCTATCGCCGAGAATGCCGCGTGGTATTGCTGGCACGCGTCCCGCCGCCAGGCGATGTTGGAAGCGTGCTGGGAAAAGGCCGGGGCCTTCGTGCATCAGCAGATCATCTGGGTGAAGGACCGCGGTGTCCTGACCCGGTCGCATTATCTGTGGAAGCACGAACCCTGCTTCATGGGCTGGCGCCGCCCGAACCGCCCGCCGAAGGTGGCAGAAGAAACCCTGCCCTCGACATGGGCGCTGCCGAGCTTTGCCAAGGATGAGCGACCCGACCACCCGACGCCGAAACCGCTGGACGCCTTCGGGATCCCGATGCGGCAGCACGTTGCGCGGGGCGGGCTTTGCTACGAGCCGTTTTCTGGCTCCGGCTCGCAGATCATGGCGGGCGAAGCCAATGGCCGGCGCGTCTTCGCGATGGAGATCAGCCCGGCCTATGTCGATGTCGCCGTGGAGCGCTGGCAGGCCGAGTCGGGCCGCGACGCAATCCTCGACGGCGACGGTCGGACCTTTGCGCAGGTGAGAACCGAGCGACTGGGCAACGACGCCGAACCCCCGGCCGACGCGCCGGACACGGACGCAGCTCCCGAACCCGCGCGAAAGCGCAAGACCGCCGCGTGACATGCATGACCTGGCTCTACCTTCCTCCGGAGACACTTCCGGAGCCGGATACGCATGCCTCTTTGGCCTCTCCCTCTGTTCCGGCGCAGGCGGGCTCGATCTCGGGCTCACCATCGCCATCCCCGGATATCGTGCTGTGGGCCATGTCGAACGGGAAACCTACGCCGCAGCCACTCTCGTGGCGCGGATGGAAGACGCGTCCGTGGATCAGGCTGTTGTCTGGGACGATGTTGCCACCTTCGACGGCCGCCCTTGGCGCGGCGCGCTGGACATCGTCACTGCGGGCTATCCGTGCCAGCCGTTCTCCGTCGCGGGCAAGCGCCGGGGTGCCGACGACCCGCGCCACCTCTGGCCCCATGTCGCCCGCATCATCGACGAGGTCCGGCCGCCCTTCGTCTTCCTCGAGAATGTCGCCCATCATCTCCGCCTCGGCTTCCCCGAAGTCGCCAGCGGACTGGTCGGCATGGGCTACCGCCTTGCGGCAGGCCTCTTCACGGCGGCGGAAGTCGGCGCCCCCCACAAGCGCGAGCGGCTATTCATCCTCGCCATCCGCGAAGGGGACGAGTTGGCCGACCCCGCGCGCCTGCTCTGGGACCCGGTCGAGTGGCGGGAACCGGACGGAGCTGCTGCGGCTCTGGCCGACGCCCCGGGCCAGCGCCAACGAGAACCGGCAGACGAAGCCGACGCCATCGCAGGCGGCGGGGCAGCATGGGATGAACCTCGCGACGACGGCAGCCTTATGGCCGACGCCGCAGACCGACAGTTTCCGCAGCCGGGGTGGCGAACGGAAGGACGAGAAGGGTCTGGACCGAATGGCGCGCGACTGGCCGACGCCGATGGCAAACGACGGGTGCAAGCCGAGCGCGGGCAACCGGCGGACTGCGGACCTGACTCATGCGGCCGGAATGTGGATGACGCCGACAGCGCGGGACCACAAGGATGGGGCGACCACATTGGCGAACACGCCGGTGAACGGTCTGCTTGGCCGCCAGGTCCTGGCGACGCCGATGGCTGGGAGCAATACCTGCGATGTGCGCCGGACCTTGAACCCGCTGTTCGTCGAGGCGCTGATGGGCTGGCCCACCGGGTGGACCGGCTTCGCCTCTGTGGCAACGGCGTGGTCCCCTTGGTTGCGGCGCATGCGCTGCGAACTCTGGCAGCTGAACTGCTGGCCGATGGGTGAGGCAGCGACGTGAAGCAGTCCCGCCTCATGTCGCTGGTCGAGGCCGTCATCAACGTGATCGTCGGTTACGGCGTTGCCGTCGTCACCCAGATCCTGATCTTCCCGATCTTCGGGCTGCACACGACGCTGACGCAGAACCTGAAGATGGGCGCGGTGTTCACCGTAGTCAGCATCGCGCGGTCCTACGTCCTGCGGCGGCTGTTCGAAAGGTTCCGTTGACGCGATGCGGGACGATCATCTATCCTAATGCTGCCGCGAATTCGGCTTCGGCCGATTTGAGTAAGCCAGCGGCTACTCTGACCTGAGGTCTTGTCCTGCAGGTTTCGCGGTCCGGCATGCGGAGCCACGGATCACCGGGCCTCGCGCGAGCAGGAGCTTCCAGCCGGGGAGCGTCCGTTACGGGCGTCGCGCATTCGCTTCTCACGAAGTCGAATGAAAGGACCCGTGTCATGGGATCTGTTAAACGTATCCGTCAGAGGAAGATGATGGCCCAAGGGGGCCGCTGCTACTATTGCGGCCTGCCGATGTGGGACGATGCTGCGGAAGCCGCATCTTCTCAACGAAACAACCAAACGAGGCGGACCCCAAAGGCGCTACGCTGCACCGCCGAGCATCTAAACGCCCGCTCCGACGGTGGTCGCGACACGGATGAGAACATCGTTGCAGCCTGCTGGTACTGCAATAGCCAGCGCCATAAGCGGAAGTGCCCGCCCTCGCCCGAAGAGCATCGCGTGTATGTCCAGAAGCGCATGGCAGCCGGAAAGTGGCTGCTGGCGCAGGTGTCAAGGGTCGGCCTTACAGCGACACTGACGAGGCTATCGTAGAGAAAGGCCGCCGCCCGGTCGGGGCGGCGGCGTAGCGTTTCCGGCTTTGGGTCAGGCGGCGGGAAGCCGATAGACCCGTCCGCGCCCCTCGACCTTCTCCGAGGTCACCTCGAGCCCGAGCTTCTTCTTCAGCGCTCCGGCCATCGCGCCCCTGATCGTGTGAGCCGCCCAGTCGAGGGCGACCATGATCTCCTCGATGGTCGCGCCTTCCGGCGCGCGGAGCATGGCGATCAGCTTGGCCTGCTTGGTGCCCTCACGCGGCGTGCGCGCCTTGGGCGCGGCGTCTGGTTCGCTGGGGGTGTCGGGCGCGGGCTCTTCGGTCGGCGCATCTGTCGCGCCCACGAGCGCGGTGTTTGCATCCTCAGGCTCGATGCCGATGGCGGCAAGGCCTGCGTCGGTGGCAACTAGCGTGGTGCCGTGGCCGTCGCCGGTTTCGCGCCACATGGGTTCGCCCTTGCGCAGGTCGGCGTCGACCTCCTGCAGGAGGCCCTTGGCGATCATCGCGCCGACCACCTTGGCGGCGGCACCGCCGCGCAGGCTTTCGGGCAGCGGCAGGGCGATGCGCTCGGGCCGCTGGGCGGCGACGCTCAGGATCAGGGCTTGGGAGTCGGAAAGTTGGGTCATCGTCGTCTCCGTATCGGGACGCGCGGGATGCGGGCCCTTCTACGGGGCCGAGCCCCGCAGGGCGGGGCTGGCGCGATGGCTGGATTGGTTACTCGGCGTGTTCGCCCTCGCCGAAAAGGAAATCGGTGATCTTCTGGAGGTCGCTGGCGACGCTGCTGATCGAGCCGACGCTGCCCCAATTGACCGCTTCCGAATCGAAGTTGAAATGGTCGTCGCTGAGCGCCTGAAGCCGGGCGAGCATCGCGTCGATCTCGGCCTTCTTGCCGATGAAGGCGTCGAGGGCTTTCGTGTTGTCTTGTGCGCGGCGGGTCATTTCGGTGGCTCCCAAGTGAGTTGCATCGTCCTTCTGAAAGGACGTTCGCTCTGTCCGCGATGCTTATCAACGAGATAAGCGCATGATATTGAATGATAATTGGAGCCGTCAATGCAGGGCATGAGCGAGCGCCAGTACGCCGCGCATGTCGGCCTGTCGCGGGGCGCGATCCAGAAGGCAAAGACGGCCGAACGGCTGGTGCTGTTCACCGATGGCAGCATTGATGCTAGGGCCAGTGATGTGCGCCGGGCGGAAACCACCGACCCGTCGAAGACCCGAAAGCCGCCCGAGCCCAAGCTGAAGCCGGTGCCCGAGGCGGCCGTTGCTGCTGTGGGCGAGACCCTGCGCGAACAGGGTCTGGCGGTGCCAGCCGTTGGCGGGGGCACGACCTACCTCCAGGCGAAGACAGCCAACGAGGTGCTGAAAGCGCAGGAGCGGCGCATCCGGCTGCAAAAGCTGAAGGGGGAGTTGATCGAGCGGGCACGCGCGCTGTCGCTGGTGTTCCGACTTGCGCGGGAGGTGCGGGACGCATGGGTGAACTGGCCCGCGCGGTCATCGGCACTGATGGCGGCGGAACTGGGCGTGGAACCTGCCGCGATGCAGAAGGCCTTGGAAAAACATGTACGCGCCCACCTCGACGAACTTGCCGAGGTCCGGCCTGATTTCCGGTGATGATGAGGGCCTGACGGATTTCGACGGCGCGGCGGAAATCCTGCGTACCTGGGGCGCGGGGCTGACGCCAGATCCGGACCTGACCGTCTCGCAGTGGGCGGACCGGCATCGGATGCTGTCGGGCCGGGCCTCGGCGGAACCGGGGCGCTATCGCACGGCGCGCACGCCCTACATGCGCGAAATCATGGACCGGCTGTCGCCCGGCGATGTGATGCAACGCATCGTGTTCATGAAAGCGGCACAGGTCGGCGCGACAGAGGCAGGCAACAACTGGATCGGCTTTGCCATCCACCAGGCGCCGGGCCCGATGCTGGCGGTCCAGCCGACGGTGGAACTGGCGAAGCGAAACTCGCGCCAGCGGATCGACCCGCTGATCGACGAGAGCCCCGACCTGCGGGAACGGGTCAAACCGGCGCGATCCCGTGACGCGGGCAACACGATGCTGTCCAAGGAATTCGCGGGCGGCATCCTGATCATGACCGGGGCGAATTCGGCGGTCGGGCTGCGCTCGACCCCGGCGCGCTACATCTTCCTCGACGAGGTCGATGCCTATCCGGCCTCGGCCGACGAGGAAGGCGATCCGGTGACGCTGGCCGAGGCGCGGTCGCTGACATTTGCCCACCGGCGCAAGGTATTTCTGGTTTCGACGCCCACCATCCGGGGGCTGAGCCGGATCGAACGGGAGTATGAGGCCAGCGACCAGCGGCGCTTCTTCGTGCCGTGCCCGCATTGCGGCCATGACCAATGGCTGAAGTTCGACCGGCTGCGGTGGCAGAAGGGTCGGCCGGAAACGGCGGAATATCACTGCGAGGGGTGTGATGCGCCCATCGGTGAACACAATAAGACAGCGATGCTGGAGGCCGGGGAATGGCGGGCAACCGCGACCGCCGCCGATCCGACCACGGTCGGGTATCACCTGTCGGCGCTCTACTCGCCGATCGGCTGGCTGAGTTGGGAGCGGATCGTGCGATCATGGGAAGCGGCCCAAGGGTCAGACGAGGCGATCAAGGCGTTTCGCAACACCATCCTTGGCGAAACCTGGGTCGAGACAGGCGAAGCGCCGGACTGGCAGCGGCTCTACGACCGGCGCGAGGCGTGGAAGCCGGGCACCGTACCAGTGGGCGGGTTGTTCCTGACCGCCGGGGCCGACGTGCAGAAGGACCGGATCGAGGTCGATGTCTGGGCCTGGGGTCGCGGCCTCGAAAGCTGGCTCGTCGATCACGTCGTGATCGAGGGCGGGCCCGACCGGCACGACGCGTGGTCAGAGCTGACGGCGCTGCTGGATCGGTCGTGGCCGCATGAACGCGGCGCGCATTTGCGCATCGCGCGGCTGGCCATCGACACGGGCTACGAGGCCCCGGCGGTTTATTCGTGGTCGCGGGCGCAGGGGTTTGGGCATGTGTCGCCGGTGAAAGGCGTCGAGGGGTTCAACCGTTCGAGCCCGGTGTCGGGGCCGACGTTTGTCGATGCGACCGAGGGTGGCAAACGCTTGCGGCGCGGCGCGCGGCTCTGGACGGTTGCGGTGTCTACCTTCAAGGCCGAGACCTATCGTTTCCTGCGGCTGGAACGTCCGACCGAGGAGGACATGGCCGAAGGGGCGGCGTTTCCGCCCGGCTCGGTGCACCTGCCGCATTGGGTCGAGAACGAATGGCTGAAACAGTTCGTGGCGGAGCAGCTGGTGACGGTTCGCACCAAGCGCGGCTTCGCCCGGCTGGAATGGCAGAAGCTGCGCGAACGCAACGAGGCGCTGGATTGCCGGGTCTATGCCCGCGCCGCCGCCTGGATCGCGGGCGCGGATCGCTGGACCGACGAAAAATGGCGCGACCTCGAGGATCAGCTCGGGGCGGCGCCAACGGAAATCGATGGCGCAGGGCGGGTCAACCGGCCGCAGGCCGCACCCCAGAGAAAACGCCAGTCGGATTGGCTTGGCCGACGCGGAGGATGGTTCTGACATGGCAGACTGGACGGAAACCGAACTCGCAGCCCTGCGTAGGGCCTATGCCAGCGGCACGACCCGGGTCAGCTATGATGGGAAATCCGTCGACTATGGCTCGGCCGAGGATCTGCTGAGCCGCATCCGGACCATCGAACGCGCCATCGCTGGGACCGCACGGCCCCTGCCGATTGCCGGGTTGGCGGGCTTCAGCCGTGGGGATCGCTGATGCCCGCGAACTGGATGGACCATGCCATTGCATCGGTCGCCCCGCGCATGGCGGCCCGGCGCGTGCTGGCACGGCAGGCCTTCGAGACCCTGACGCGCGGCTATGATGGCGCGTCCAAGGGGCGGCGCACCGACGGCTGGCGCGCGCCGGGATCTTCGGCCGACACCGAGATCAGCGTCGCCGGGGCGCTCTTGCGCGACCGGATGCGCGATCTGGTGCGCAACAACCCGCACGCGGCCAAGGCGGTGGCTGTGCTGGTGAACAACATCGTCGGTTCGGGCATCATGCCCCGTGCCGCCAGCGGCGATGACAAGCTGGACCGCAAGGTGGACGCCCTGTTCGAACGCTGGACGGCGGATTGCGACGCCGACGGCCAGCTCGATTTCTACGGGCTGCAAACGCTGATCTGCCGCGAAATGGTTGAGGCGGGCGAGGTGTTGGTGCGTCGCAGGTTGCGCCGGTCGTCGGATGGCCTGCCGGTGCCGCTGCAGCTGCAGGTACTCGAGGCCGACTTCCTCGACGCCACCAAGTCCAATAACATCGGTGCGGGCCGCATCGTGCAGGGCATCGAGTTCGATCCGGTCGGCAAACGTCGCGCCTATTGGCTGCATCCCGAACACCCCGGCGACGCGCATGGTGCCTTGCGCGGCGGGTTCGACAGCCGCCCGGTTCCTGCGACCGAGATCGCGCATGTCTATGAAAAGCAGCGCACGCAGGCGCGCGGCGTTCCTTGGGGCGCACCGGTGATCCGGTCCTTGCGCGACCTCGACGATTACGAAGTGGCCGAACTTGTCCGCAAGAAGACCGAGGCCTGCGTCACCGCCATCGTCTTCGGCGACGATGAATCCCAGCAGGGCATAGCACCGACCGTGGTCGATGCCGACGGCAACCGGGTGGAGCAGTTCGAACCGGGGCTGATCGCCTATGCGCGCGGTGGCAAGGACATCCGTTTCAACCAGCCGTCCGCCACCGGTGGCTACGGCGAATACAAACGGGCCAGCCTGCACACGATCTCGGCCGGGTTCCGGGTGCCCTACGAACTGCTGACCGGCGATCTCAGTCAGGTCAACTATTCCTCGATCCGAGCGGGGCTCGTCGAATTCCGCCGCCAGATCGACGCTGTGCAATGGCAGCTGTTCATCCCGATGTTCTGCGCTCCAGTCTGGCGCTGGTTCACCGAAGCGGCATGGGCTGCGGGGCAGATCCCGACACCGGATGTGCCGGTCGAATGGTCGCCGCCGAAGTTCGAAGCGGTCGATCCGCAGAAGGACGCGATGGCCAACCTGCTGTCGATCCGGTCCGGCACCATGACGCTGGCCGAAGTCATCGCCCGACAGGGCCGCAACCCCGACGCTGTGCTGGCCGAGATCGCCGCGACCAACGCCAAGCTGGATGCCCTCGGCCTCGTCCTCGACAGCGATCCGCGCCGCGTCACGAAAACCGGCAGCGCGCAAACCAGTGACCCCGCCAGCGATCCAGCCGCTGACCCAGAAGACGACCCAGCGCAACCCAACGCCGCCCAACAGGACTGACCCCATGGACACGATGATCGAACTGCCGGCCATGCGCCGGACGGCGGAGCTTGCGCCGAACACGGCCGATGCGCAGGCCCGCACCGTCGAGGTGGTCTGGTCGGCCGGGGCCCGCGTCCGCCGCGCCAGCTTCTTCGGCGAGCCATATGACGAGGAACTCAGCCTCGACCCCGCCCATGTGCGGCTGGACCGGCTGAACGCGGGCGCGCCGTTCCTGAAGGTGCACGAGTTGGGGGCTCTAGACGCCGTCATCGGCTCGGTCGTGCCCGGCTCTGCCCGCCTTGAAAACGGCAGGGGCATTGCGCTGGTTCGGATCAGCGAACGCGACGATGTCGAACCGATCTGGCGCGATATTCAGGCCGGGCACATCCGGGCGGTCTCCATTGGCTACCAAGTCCACCGTTTCGAGGTCTCCAAGTCCGATGGCGGCCGCGAGTTGTGGCGCGCGGTCGACTGGACGCCCTTCGAGGTCTCCGCCGTGCCGGTCGGGGCCGACCCCGCCGCCGGTTTCCGCGCCCAGCAATCACTTCACGACTGCGTCCTTCATCGCCGGGACGCTTCCAACACCCGACAAGGAGCATCCCCGATGACCGATCCGACACAGACCCCGGCCGCAGCGGCCGCCGAACCCAATGCGACCGAGGAGACCCAGATGACCACACCCACCAATCCTGCGGCCGAACCGCAGGCCCGCGCCGTCGAGACGCGCGCGCTGCCGCAGCCCGCCCCGACGCCTCCGCCCGACACAGAAGCCATCGCCACCCGGGCGCGCGAGGGTGAGCGCGACCGCGTCTCCACCATCTACGATCTGGCGGGTCGCCTGAACCTCGAGCGCGGCTTTGCGGAGGATCTGGTCAAGCGCGGTGTCACCGTAGATGAATCCCGCCGCCTGATCCTCGACCAGGTTGCCGCCAGGTCGGATGAGACCCGCACCTTCCCGCATGTCTCGATCCCGCTCGGCGGTCGGGATGAACGTGTGACCCGCCGCGACGCCGTGGCCAATGCGCTTCTGCACCGCTACAGCCCGACGCTGTTCCAGCTGGACGACTCTGCCCGCCAGTACCGCGGCATGTCGCTGCTGGAACTGGCTCGCGAAAGCCTGACCAATGCCGGGGTCAACACGCGCGGCCTGTCGCGCGACGAGGTGGCGACGCGTTCGCTGCATTCGACCTCCGACTTCCCCGAAATCCTGTCCGCTGTCACCAACAAGACGCTGCGCCAGGCCTACGAGACCTATCCCCGGACCTTCATGCTGTTCTGCCGCCAGGTTCTCGCCACCGACTTCAAGGCGATGAACCGGGTGCAACTGGGCGAGGCCCCGCAGCTGCTGGAGGTCGGCGAAAGTGGCGAGTTCAAGCGCGGCACGCTCGGCGAGAGCAAGGAAAGCTACAAGGTCAAGACCTATGGCCGGGTGGTGGCGATCACCCGCCAGACCCTGATCAACGACGATCTGGATGCCTTCACCCGCATCCCGGCGATGTATGGCAACTCCATCGCGCAGCTGGAAAGCGATGTCGTCTGGGGCATCATCACCGCCAACCCGGCGATGGCCGATGGCAACGCGCTGTTTCACACCACGCACAAGAACCTGGCCGGAACCGGCACGGCGCTGGCGGTCGATGCGGTGGGCGCGGCGCGGGCGGCGATGGCGCTCCAGACCGGCTTTGACAAGAAGACCGTGCTGAATATCCGCCCGGCTTTCCTGATCGTGCCAGCCGCGCTTGAACTGAAGGCCGAGCAGTTGGTGGCGCAGAACCTCGTGCCTGCCGACAGCACCAAGGTGGTGCCGCAGTCGATCCGGACGCTCTCGCCCATCAGCGAACCCCGCCTCGATGCCGCGAGCCCCACCGCCTGGTATCTCGCGGCCAGCCCCAACCAGATCGACACCATCGAGTATGCCTATCTGGAGGGTCAGCAGGGTGCTTACATCGAGACCCGCAACGGCTTCGACGTCGACGGGGTCGAGATCAAGTGCCGCCTCGACTTCGGCGCCAAGGCCATCGACTGGCGCGGTCTCTACAAGAACCCGGGCGCGTAACGCCCCTATCCTGAACCCTGGCACGCGGGCGGTCCTGACGGGCCGCCCATCGTCTTTCCACAAGGATCCCCACCATGAAAAACTACGTCCAGCCCGGCAATACTATCACCCTGACCGCGCCCTACGCCGTAGCATCAGGCGATGGCCTCCTCGTCGGTGCCATCTTCGGCGTCGCTTCTGGCACCGCCGCCCTTGGCGAAGCGGTCGAGACCGCGGTCGAGGGCGTCTACGATCTGAAGAAGGTCGCCTCGCAGGCATGGGCCGCTGGCGACAAGATCTACTGGGACAACACGGCGAAGAACACGACCAAGACCCTGACCTCAAACACGCTGATCGGCGTGGCGACCGAGGCTGTGGCAGGCGGGGCCACCGACCTGATCGGCCGGGTGCGGCTGAACGGCGCGTTCTGATGTCCGCCTTCGCCGCTGCCGTCGGCGCGCTTTTCGCCGATCCGAATATGGGGCGGGACGCGGTCTACATCGCCGATGGCGGCGCGCCGGTATTGGTGCGCGTCGTCGCGCGGCTTGCCGATGCCGTTACCGACTTCGTCGATGCCCGGCTCTGGTCCGAAACCACGCGCGTCGACCTGCGCGTGGCCGAGGTGCCAAACCCTCGCCCCGGTGATCGGATTGAGATCGACGCCGAGGCATTCCTCATTCAGGGCGAGCCCGTCCGTGATCGCGAGCGGCTGGTCTGGACTGTCGATCTGCGCCCAGCATGAAACTGAAACTTGCCATCGATCCCGACATCGTCGCCCTGATGGCGGCCGAGGTGGCAGCTGGCGAACGCGCTGTCACCGCCGCTATGCGTGAGGCTGGCACCGGACTGAAATCCGCTTGGCGCACCCAGATCACCGGCGCGGGGCTGGGCACGCGCCTCGCCAACTCGATCCGCTCCGCCAGTTTCCCGAAGTCCGGCGAAAGCCTGAACGCGGCGGCGCTGGTCTGGTCGAATGCTCCGGTGATCATCGGCGCGCATGACACCGGTCCGTTGATCCGCTCGAAGAATGGGTTCTGGCTGGCGATCCCCACGCCAGCGGCAGGCAAGTCCACGCGCGGCGGCCGGATCACCCCCGGCGAATGGGAACGCCGCACCGGTCTGCGCCTGCGGTTCATCTACCGCCGCCGTGGCCCGAGCTTGCTGGTGGCGGAGGGGCGGCTGAACACCAAGGGTCGCGCCGTGGCGTCAAAGTCGAAAACTGGACGGGGCGTCGTCACCGCTCCAATCTTCCTGCTGGTGCCGCAGGTCAAGCTACAGAAGCGGCTGGATTTGGCGCGGGATGCCGAACGGGCAGTGGACGGTGTGCCGGGGTTGATCGTGGCGAACTGGGTGGAGGGGCAACTGCGTTAACGGGCTAGACGCTCCAGTTCGACGACATACTGGCGCACGAGTGCCGGCCGCCTTAGCTGACGCTAAAGCGAAAACTTTTCAACTTCATCGCTTGTGTGCATATTGGACCCGTGCCTGCAGATGGGGATAGCTATTGAAAAAGTTGCTTTGGGTCAAATTCGGCTGGTCTGAATTCTATAGAGGAGGACCAGTCGACGGAAACTTTGGCTGGCTGAAGACGGCAAAGGGCAGCAGCAACGAGGGAAAGGGGCATGAAGCGTTCAATTTCATGCCTATCGATGCAAAGTACCACTGCTATGTCCCGCCTCAAACAAAAGAATACGCGCCTTGGAACGAGGATAATACCGGTTGGACCGTTGTTTGCCTCGCAAAAAACCCAAAGCATACTGGCATTCACATAGTAGGTTGGTACGACAACGCGACGCTTTTGGGAGAGTGGCGGAAGTCACCGTCAGTTTTGGAGGGTGCGGAGAAACAGGACGCCAGCTCAGCCTATGATTGGTCTTACTGCATCGTGAGTGATTCCGCGTTCTTGGTTCTTCCTGAAAATCGAACGGAGCCTTTTTCGGACTCGTCGGTGCGGCAAGGAAAGTTCTCGTTTCTTGCTGGTCCAGATGTCCAAGTAAATGACAGAAAGAAACGGGTTCTTTCCATTCTCGAAGGTCGACTGGCGAAACTTAGAAAAGTGGCTGTGCGAAATCCTACTGAGGAACTCGCGCCAGATCCGGAACTCGACCCTGCCGATCCGTTGAAAGGATTCGGGACTCCCGAACACAGGAAGAAAGTTGAGAAAGCAGCTGAAAATGCGGTTATCGCCCTCTACAAACGGAAGGGCTACGCGTGCAAGAACATGACCAAAATCAAATGTGGCTACGACTTTCTTTTTACTAAGGGATCGGGCTCCGTCCACGTGGAGGTCAAAGGCACATCTGGTGATTCCGCTGGCTTCTTCCTGACGCGCAACGAACATGATGCCGGCTATAAAAACGATCCCGAATGGCGCCTCGCGATGGTGACGCGAGCGCTGTCAGATGAACCTGTCGTTCAAATTTTCGACGCAAAGGAACTACGGAAAGCCTTTGACTTGGTTCCTTATGTATTCCTAGGGAAACCTGTGGCGGTACCGATGTGAAACTCAATACGCCTGTTATCATTAGCCAGGTTCCACCATGCCCACCCCCCGTGAAACCATCCTCGCCGCGCTGCACGCGCGGCTTTCGGCGTTGCCCGCCACCGCCCTGCGCGGTGACGTGCTGCCCGAACGCGTGCCCGCTGCTGGCCTCCTGATCCTGCGCGACGGCGAACCGGGGGAGCCCGAGGTGACGCTCTCGCCGCTGCGCTACCATTACCAGCACCGGGCAGAGATCGAGGTGGTCGTGCAGGGTGCTGCCCGTGACGCCACCTTCGACACGCTGTGCGCCAGCATCGGTGCGGCGATTGCTGCCGACCGCACACTTGGCGGCCTCTGCGATTGGGTCGAGGCGGAAGCGCCGCGCCCGGTCGATCTGCCGGTCGAGGGTGCCGCAGGCCTGAAGGCAGCGGTCATCCCCGTCATCCTGCACTATTCCACGGCCGACCCGCTGGCCTAACCCCACTCACGATAGGAGAACACGATGGCACGAGCCCATGGGGCGCGGGCGCAGATGGCGCTTGCGTTCGAATCCGTCTATGGCACCGCGCCCGCCACGGGCTATCGCACTGTGCCGTTTGCAAGCACCACGCTCGGCTCCGAGCAGCCGCTGATCGCCTCGGAACTGCTGGGCCAGGGACGCGACCCGCTGGCCCCGATCAAGGACGCGGTCACCGCCGACGGCGATGTCGTCGTGCCGATCGACGTCGAGAACCTTGGGCTGTGGCTGAAGGCGGCGTTCGGCGCGCCTGTCACATCCGGCACTACGCCCAAGACCCACACCTTCCAGTCGGGCAACTGGACGCTGCCGAGCATGGCCATAGAGACGGCGATGCCCGAGGTGCCGCGCTATGCGATGTACACTGGCTGCGTCTGCGATCAGCTGTCGTGGCAGATGGCACGCTCCGGCCTGCTGACCGCCACGGCGCGGCTGGTGGCGCAGGGCGAAAGCGTTGCAGTCACCACGGCGGCCGGTACGCCGACCGCGCTGGCCCTGCAGCGGTTCGGCCGTTTCAACGGCGCGATCACGCGCAACGGCTCACCGCTCGGCAACGTCATCTCGGCCGAGGTGACCTATTCCAACGGGCTGGACCGGATCGAGACCATCCGCTCGGACGGCCGGATCGAAGGGGCAGACCCCGGCATGGCTGCGCTGACTGGCCGGGTGGAGGTCCGTTTCGCCGACAGCACGCTGATCACGCAGGCCATCGACGGCACGCCTTGCGAGTTGGTCTTTGCCTGGAGCCTTGGCGCAAACGCCAGCTTCACCTTCACCGCGCATGCCGTCTATCTGCCGCGCCCCCGGATCGAGATCCCGGGCCCTCAGGGCATCCAGGCCACCTTCGACTGGCAGGCCGCCAAGGCGGTCAGCCCCGCCCGCATGTGCACCGCCGTCCTCGTCAACACTGTTGTGAGCTATTGATCATGATCAGACTGAACCTGACAGCAGCCCCTACTTGGCTGACCCTCGCACCCGGCCTTCGCTTGCATGTCGCACCGTTGACCACCGCCTTGATGGTCTCGGCCCGCGCCGACCCTGCCATCGAAGCCCTGCCGGACACCGCCACGCAAGAAGAACTGGCACTCGCTATGGCCAAGGCCGTGGCCCGCCGCGCGGTACTGGATTGGGAGGGCGTTGGCGATGACGCGGGTGATGCTGTCCCGGTTTCGCCCGAAGGCATCGATGCCCTTCTGGAAATCTGGCCGGTCTTCGAAGCCTTCCAGACCCAATACGTCGCCAAGGGCCTGATCCTGGACGCGGAAAAAAACGGCTCCGCGCCCTCGCCGAGTGGTCCTTCGGCGGGGGCGACCGGTATTGCGCCGCCTGCGCGGGCCCGTGCCCCGACTGCCCCGCAAGATTGAACCGGCCAAAGACGGAAGATGGCTGGCAGGTCTGGGATCTGGTCGGCCGCCTTGGTGGGCAGCTGCGCGTGATCCCCGGCGCAGTGCTCGGCTGGGACATGGGCGCGGCGCTGGCAATGGCCCATGCCCTCGGGATCGACGCCCTTATCGCCGCCGAACTGCTGCCCGAGATCGAGGCGGTGATGGTGCGCAAACTGAACGAACAGATCGGAGAGGGACATGGCTGAGAAGAGGGTCAGTGTCCGACTGGTCGCCGAAGGCGGCCGTCAGGTCCGCGCCGAGTTGGAAGGCATCGGTGAGGCGGGCACGCGCGGGTTTGGCCGACTGTCCTCCGAGATGGAACTCGCCAATGCTCGCCTCGGCAGCTTTGCCCGCAAGGCCGGAATTGCCCTGGCGGCGGTGACGGCCGCTGCAGCCGCCGCCGGTGTGGCGATGGTCCGCTCGGGGCTCGACGTCATCGGCGCGCAGGCGGACATGGCCGCCTCGCTCCGCACCACTGTGGAAAGCCTGCAAGTGCTGACATGGGCTGGGGAACTGGCCGGTGTCTCGATGGGCGAGATCGAACAGGCCACCAAGAAGCTGACCACGCGGCTTTCCGAAGCGGCAGCCGGATCGGGTTCGGCCGTTGGGGCTTTGCAGCGGCTGAACCTGACAGCCGCCGAACTACAGGCCTTGCCGCTCGACCAGCGCATCGTCGCCATTCAGGAGGCACTGAACCAGTTCGTTCCGGAAGCAGAACGCGCTGCCGTGGCTTCGGACTTGTTCGGCGACCGGGCTGCACTGGCATTTCTGCGCATCGACGCCGCCACCTTGCGTGAAGCGGCGCAGGACGTGCAGGACTTCGGGGTGGCGGTGAGTGCGGCCGACGCGGCCCAGATCGAACGCACCGGCGACGCCATCGCCAAGCTGAGCCTGATCTGGCTTGGCCTCACCAACCGCCTGACCGCCGCCGTCGCCCCAGCGCTGGAAACCGTGGCGAACGCTCTTGCCGATATGGCGCGCGGCACCGGGCCCATCGGCGGCGCAATCACTGCCGTCTTCAACAACCTCGCACGGCTTGCCACCTATGCCGCAAGCTTCGCCTCCTTCATGGCGGGCCGCTGGGTGGCCGGGCTGGCCGTTGCCGCCCTGTCGGTGCGTGGCCTTGCCACGGCGCTGGTCTTCCTGCGCGGGGCGCTGATCCGGACCGGGATTGGTGCCTTGATCGTCGGCGCGGGGGAATTGGTCTATCAGTTCTCGCAGCTTGTTTCCCGGGTTGGCGGCGTGGGCGAGGCTTTCCGACTCCTTGGTGATCTCGCCAAGGAAGTCTGGTCACGCATCGGCCTGTCGCTCGATGCAGCCTTTGCCAACATGGCTGCGGGCTGGGAGGGTCTGAAAGCGGCCGGGCTGTCGGCGCTTGAAGGCACCATCGCGGGTGTGGTCAGTTTCGGCGACCGGACGGCGGCGATCTTCCAAGGGGCCTATGATGCGGCGGTGGCAATCTGGGGCAGTCTGCCCGGCGCCATCGGCGACTTTGCCTTCCAGGCGGCGAACGGTCTGATTTCCGGGGTCGAGGCGATGCTGAATGGCGTCGTCACGCGCATCAACAATTTCATCAACGGGCTGAACGCCGCGCTGGCGCTGCTGCCAGATTGGGCAGTGGGCGAAGGTGGGGTGCGGATCGGCACGCTTGACCCCGTGGAACTGGCGCGGATCGGCAACCCGTTCGAGGGTGCCGCAACCGCCGCCGGGGCAGCCGCAGCAGATGCCTTTTCAGCCGCGTTGTCTCGGACCTACATCGAACCACCCGATCTCGGACTGGGCGCGATGGCAGACGATGCGCGTGGCCGGGCCGATGGCTATCGCGAGGCAGCGGGAATGCTGGCCGATGCCGCCGGGCGTCCGCTGGCCAGTTGGCAAGCGCTGCGCGACGCGGTGACCGGCACCGGATCGGATGCCGAAACGGCGTTGGCAGATGCCGCCAGTTCGGCGGACGCCCTGAACACCGAACTGGGCGACACTGCAGATGCTGCCGGAAGTGCGGGCACAGCCGCGCGAGATGCCGGAGCTGAAGCAGCCGCAGGGGCCGACCAGGCCGCAACCGGCTGGGGCGCGGTGACTGCAGCACTCGCCGACTACGCCACCAAGGCGCGCAACATCGGCGGTGATATCGGCCAGGCGCTGGTCGGGGCTTTCACCTCGGCCGAGAATGCCGTGGGGGAGTTCGTCAAGACCGGCAAGCTCGACTTCCGCGATCTGGTCACCTCCATGATCGCCGATCTCGCCAAACTGGCGGCGCGGACTTTCATCCTCGGGCCGATCGCCAACGCGCTGTCAGGCGCGCTTGGCGGTGCGGGCGGGATATTCGCCAATATCCTGCATGCTGGTGGCATGGTCGGCTCGCCGGGCCCGGGCCGCATGGTTCCGGCACTGGCTTTTGCCAATGCGCCGCGCATGCATGCGGGCGGCTGGGCCGGGATCAAGCCCGACGAGGTTCCGGCGATCCTGCAACGCGGCGAGCGTGTGCTTTCCCGCCGTGAAGCAGCCGGTTACGGCCAAGGCCAGTCCAGCGCGCCCTCCGTCAACGTCACAATCATGGCGCGTGACGCCGAAAGCTTCCGGCAATCCCGAACGCAGGTGGCGAGCGACATCGCCCGCGCCGTGTCGCTGGGTCGGAGGGGCATGTGATGGCGTTTCACGAAGTCAGGTTCCCCGACAACATCAGCCGCGGGGCGCGCGGGGGGCCGGAACGGCGCACGCAAGTGGTGGAACTGGCTTCGGGTGACGAGGAGCGCAACGCCACCTGGGCCAATTCGCGCCGCCGCTATGATGTCGCCTATGGCATCCGCCGCGCCGACGATCTGGCGGCGGTCGTGGCCTTCTTCGAGGCGCGCAACGGTCGCCTGCACGGCTTTCGTTACAAGGACTGGGCCGATTACAAATCCTGCCTGCCGTCGCAGGCGGTGGCCCCGACCGACCAGCCCATCGGCACCGGCAATGGCGCGGTCACCACCTTCGCCCTGCTGAAAAGCTACACCTCCGGCGCGCAAAGCTGGACCCGCGCCATCGCCAAGCCGGTGGCCGGCACTGTCCGCATCGCCCTGAACGGGGTCGAGCAGATGACCGGCTGGAGCGTCAACACCACCACCGGCAGCGCGACTTTCACCACCGCCCCAGGCGCGGGCGTGGCAATCACGGCGGGCTTCGAATTCGACGTCCCCGTCCGCTTCGACACCGACATGCTCGACGTCACCCTCGACCTCGAGCGGCTGGGGTCGATCACATCCATCCCGCTCTTGGAGATCCGGCGATGAACGAAGAAACCGGCTTTGTCGCCGCTGTGCTGCGCGATCTGGCAACCTCCACCGCCGTCATCCTCGCCGCCTGGGGCGCGCTTGGCGGGGCGACCAACGCCCTTTCCACGCGGATGCGGCTGCGCGATGCCCTGCGCCACATCCTGCTCGGCGGTCTGATCGCGGCCGGGATGGGCAGCCTGTCCATGGCGGTCATCACCGCCTGGCTAAGCCTACCATCGCAGGCGATCCCGGCCGGGGGTGCGGCGGGCTCCGCCGCCTATCTGGTCGGCGTCTTCGGCCCCGCCTTCATCGAGGTCGTCCTCGCCCGCCTGCGCAGCGGCAAAGGGGGCAACCCTGATGCATGAGCTTCTCCGCCTTGCGCGCGCCATTCGCTGCGACGCAGCCGACCCGGCACAGACATTCAGTCACCGCCTTCGTATCGGCCTTCTGGTCGCCGCGCTGATCCTGATCCTTTCTTCCATCTTTGGGTGATCCCATGCACATGACAGACCGGGGCCTGCTGGCCCTCGTCCGGCACGAAGGACTCGTGCCCGGACCCTATCTTGATGTCAAAAACGTCTGGACCTTCGGCATCGGCCACACTGCCTCGGCAGGGCCGCCCGATCCGGCTGGGATGCCGCGCGGCATGCCCGTCGATCTCGATGCCGGGATCCGCGAGGCGTTCCGGCTCTTCCGCAGCGACATCGTGGCCTACGAGGCGGAAGTGCTGCGCGCGGTAAAAGTGCCGCTGGAACCGCACGAGTTCGATGCGCTGGTCAGTTTCCACTACAACACCGGCGGCATCGCCAAGGCATCGCTGACCCGCCATCTGAACACGGGCAACCGCGCCGCCGCCGCGCAGGGTTTCATGGGTTGGCTTCGACCCGCCGCGATCCGGTCGCGCCGAGAAGCCGAGCGCGATCTGTTCCGCGATGACCGCTATCCGACCGGCACCATCCCGGTCTGGGGGGTGGATCACACTGGCCGGGTGAATTTCTCGCGACCGATCCGGCGAATGACCGAGACGGAAGCGCTGGCGTTGCTGCGCCTGGCGAGCCAGCCCGTGCCGCTGCCGGTACCGACCCAACCGCCTGCCGCCCCGTCGTGGTGGTACCGGCTGATGGAATTTCTCGCAGGAAAGGCAACATCATGAACTGGAACCTCGCACGTGGGCTGGTCTATCTGGCCTGTCTTGCTGCCTCCGGGCTGGCCATGGCCGGGCTGGCGGATTTCGATCTCGTAACCGGCAGCTTCGATCTGCGTCCGTTCAATCTCTACGCCCTGACCGGCACAGCCGGGGGCGTGGTTTCCTCGGCGCTGGCCTCGGTCGCCCTGTGGCGCGGCTGGGGGCGAAAGTGAAGGCTCTCCCGCCCGCACTTCAGGCCCATCTCGACGAGGGCACGACGACGCTGGCCTGGTGCTGGCGGATCCTGCGGGCCGATGGGGTGACGCTTGGCTTCACCGATCACGACCGAACCCTGACGTTCGACGGCACCGATTTCGAGCCGGAGAGCGGCTTTGCGGCCTCGGAGGTGCGGTCGGGATCCGACCTTTCCGTCGATGCGCAGGATGCCCAAGGTGTGCTGTCTTCCGACCGGATCACCGAGACCGACATTCTCGACGGACGCTGGGACAATGCGGCTGTCGAGGTCTGGCGGGTGAACTGGGCCGCGACCTCCCAGCGCCTGCTGATGCGCCGCGGGGCCATCGGTCAGATCCGGCGGGGACGGCTGGCCTTCGTGGCCGAGGTGCGCAGCCTTGCCCACGTGCTTGGGCAAACGGTCGGGCGAACGTTTCAGGCGACGTGCGATGCCGCCCTTGGCGACACGCGCTGCGGAGTCAATCTCGAGGCCCCTGCGTTCAAGGGCACCGGCGCGATCATCGACCTGCTGCGCGACCGCGCCTTTACCGCCTCGGGGCTTGGCGGTTTCACGTCCGGCTGGTTCACCTTCGGCACTCTCGACTGGACCAGCGGGGCGAACGCCGGGCGACGGGCCGAGGTATTGTCGCACGACCTCGTCGACGGCGTCGCCGTGCTGACGCTGCTGGAAGCCCCGGTGCGCGCCATCGCCGGGACCGACACGTTCATTATCCACGCCGGGTGCGACAAACGCATCCCGACCTGCGGCACGAAGTTCGCCAATGTCGCCAACTTCCGGGGCTTTCCCAACATCCCCGGTCAGGATGCTGTCCTGCGCTATGCCACCACCGATGGCGGCCACGAGGGAGCGGTGCTGTGACAGCGGCTGGTCCCGATAGGGTCATCACCGTCGCACGGTCCTGGCTGGGCACGCCTTACCACGATCAGGCCAGCCTGAAGGGCGTCGGCTGCGACTGCCTCGGTCTGGCGCGCGGCGTCTGGCGCGAAGCTGTGGGGCCCGAACCTTTCCCGATCCCGCCCTACAGCCGGGACTGGGGCGAAAGCGGCCCGCGCGAAGTGCTGGCCGATGGCGCGCGTCGCATGATGCCGGAAACCACACCCGCAGATGCCCCGCCTAGCGCGTTGATCCTGTTCCGCATGATGCCCCGCGCCATTGCCAAGCATGTCGGGATCCTGACCGGTCCAGACACCTTCCTCCATGCCTACGAGCGGCTCGGCGTAATCGAGGAACCGCTCACGCCCACATGGCGACGTCGCATCGCCTTCGCCTTCCTCTTTCCCCAACGCTGAGAGTTCTCCATGGCCACGCTCGTCCTCGGCGCTGTCGGCACTGCCATCGGCGGGGCGTTTGGCGGCGCGATCCTCGGCTTTTCCGGTGCGGCCATCGGAGGCTTCATCGGCTCGACCGTGGGTTCCGTGGTCGACAGCTGGATCGTGTCCTCGCTGGCCCCGGCCCAGCGGATCGAAGGTGCGCGGCTTGATACGCTGCGCATCACCTCGGCCACCGAGGGTGCGGTGATCCCGCGCCTTTACGGCCGGATGCGGATCGGCGGCAACATCATCTGGGCCACCGATTTCCGCGAGGAGACGAAGACCACCACCCAAGGCGGCGGCAAGGGTGGCGGCGGCGGCAAGGTCAAGACCACCGAATACCTCTATTATGCCAGCTTCGCCGTGGCGCTGTGCGAAGGCCCGATCACCGGCATCGGCCGCGTCTGGGCCGATGGCAAGGCAATGGATATGACCGGCGTGACCTGGCGCTGGTATCCCGGTAGCGAGGCGCAGACGGCCGATCCTTTCATCGCCGCCAAGATGGGGGCCGCCAACACGCCTGCCTATCGCGGCACGGCTTACGTCGTGTTCGAGGATCTGGCGCTGGCTACCTTCGGCAACCGCCTGCCGCAACTCAGCTTCGAGGTCTTCCGCCCGCTGGCCGACCCCGACACCGCCGAAGGACTGACCCGCGCCGTGACCCTGATCCCGGCCTCGGGCGAGTTCACCTATTCCACCGATGCAATCCGCAAGGGCAGTGGTGGTGCCACGGTCGCGGAGAATCTGAACGCGCTGCCGGATCAACCGGACATCGTTGTGGCGCTGGACCGGCTGCAGGCCATGGCCCCGGCGGTCGAGAGCGTCAGCCTCGTCGTGGCGTGGTTCGGTGATGATCTGCGGGCCGGAAACTGCAAGGTGCGCCCGGGCGTGGAGGTCGACACCAAGACGACCACGCCCTCGCAATGGGTCGTGAATGGCGTCAGCCGCGCCAATGCTCATCTGGTCAGCCGCGACGCCGAGGATCGGCCGGTCTATGGCGGCACGCCTGCGGATTTCGCGGTGGTGCAGGCGATCCAGGAGATGAAGGCGCGCGGGCTGCGCGTCACCTTCTATCCCTTCCTGCTGATGGATGTCCCGCCCGGCAACACCCTGCCGAACCCCTACAGCGCCAATGCCGCAACGCCCGGCCAGCCTGCGTTCACGTGGCGGGGGCGGATCACCTGTTCCCCGGCTGCTGGATTTGTTGGATCGGCGGACAAGAGCGGCACGGCCGCAACGCAAGTGTCTGCGCTCTTCGGGGCGGCGACGGCGGGCAATTTCAGCGTGTCGGGCGAGAGCATCAGCTTCACCGGATCGCCTTCCGACTGGGGTCTGCGCCGCATGGTGCTGCATTACGCGCACCTCTGCGCGGCTGCGGGCGGGGTCGATGCCTTCCTGATCGGCACGGAGATGCCCGGCCTGACCACCATCCGGTCCAGCACCAGCACCTATCCCGCCGTGACCGCCTTCAAGACCCTTTCTGCCGACGTGAGGACCATTCTCGGCGCGGGCACGAAGATCGGCTATGCCGCCGACTGGTCGGAATACTTCGGCCATCATCCGCAAGACGGCAGCGGCGATGTCTATTACCACCTCGATCCGCTCTGGTCGGATACGAACATCGACTTCGTCGGCATCGACAACTACCTGCCCTTGTCGGACTGGCGGGATGGCTTCGATCATGCAGATGCGCTCGAAGGCTGGCCTGCGATTTACGACCGCGCCTATTTGCAGGCGAACATCGCGGGCGGTGAAGGGTTCGACTGGTTCTATGCCAGCGCCGCCGACCGCTCCGCGCAGATCCGCACGGCCATCACGGATGGCGCGGTGGGCAAGCCGTGGGTCTTTCGCCCCAAGGATATCCGCGCCTGGTGGACGAACCCGCATTACAACCGGCCGGGCGGGGTGGAGAGCGGTGCATCCACTGCATGGATCCCGCAATCGAAGCCCATCCGCTTCACCGAACTGGGCTGCCCGGCTATCGACCGGGGCACCAATCAGCCCAACGTCTTCTTCGACCCGAAATCCTCGGAAAGCTTCACGCCGTATTTCTCGCGCGGGTGGCGGGACGACGCGATCCAGCGGGCCTATCTGGAGGCGAGCTACCTGCACTGGGGCGACCCCGCCAACAACCCGATCTCAACCATCTATGGCGGCCGCATGGTGCATGCGCCGGAATGCGCGGCCTGGACTTGGGACGCGCGGCCCTATCCCTTCTTCCCCGAACTGACCGATGTCTGGACCGATGGCCCGAACTGGCGGTTGGGCCACTGGCTGACCGGGCGGCTGGGGGCAGTGTCACTGGCGGCTCTGGTTCGGCACCTCTGCCTGCGCGCCGGGATGCCCGAAGCCCTGATCGACATCTCCGGTCTCTGGGGGGCGGTCGAGGGCTATGCCGTCACCGCGCTGGAAGCCCCGCGGTCCTCGATCAGCACGCTTGCCCGGCATTTCGGCTTCGACGTCATCGAGACCGAGGGCATGATCCGCTTCGTCATGCGGGGGCAGGCGTCCGTTCTGACCATGGCCCATGACGACCTCGTGGCATCGCGCGAGGGCGAGGCGCTGGAACTGGTCCGCGCGCAGGAAACCGAACTGCCGCAAGCCCTGAAGTGGCAGGTCGCCCGCGCCGATGAGGACTACGACGCGGCCCTTGTCGAAGCCCGTCGCATTACCGTCGACACGACCCGCATCGCGTCCGAGACCTTCCCGATGGCGATCCCGCCCGAAGAGGCCGAACGCCGCTGCCGCCGTGCGCTGATGGAAGCCTGGATCGGCCGCGAGAGTGCGACCTTCCGCCTGCCGCCCTCCCGGCTGGAGCTGGACCCGGCCGACGTGGTCCGGCTGGTGCATGACGGCCGCGAGATCGAGATGCGGCTCGTGTCCATCGCCGATTCCGATGGGCGGGGCATCGAGGCCGTCCGCCAGGATCGCGCCGCCTATGACCTTCCACCCGGCGACCCGCGCCCGGCCACGCTGACCCGGTCCGTGGTCTTCGGTGCGCCGGATGTGGTTCTTCTCGATCTGCCGCAACTGTCCGAGGACCAGCCTGCGCACCGACCGATGGTCGCCGCCCACTCCGTTCCCTGGCCGGGCGAGATTGCCGTGTTCCGCAGCCCCTCGAACGATGGCTTCGCCTTGCTGACCACCTTTGGCAGTCGCGCCCGGATTGGCACGCTGGTGTTGGACTTCTACCCGGGCCCGACCTCGCGCTTCGATCTCGGCAATGCGCTGGTCGTCGATCTCGCCTCCGGCACGCTGGAAAGCGTCTCCGATCTGACGCTGTTCGGCGGCGCCAATGCGTTGGCAGTGGAAACCGCGCCGGGCATATGGGAAATCGTGCAGGCGGGTGCCGCCGAACTGATCGCCCCCAGCCGCTATCGCCTGACCCGCCTTTTGCGGGGCCAGCGCGGCACCGAAGCCGCGATGGGCAATCCTACCCTGGCCGGCGCGCGGGTGGTGGTGCTGGACTCTGCCTTGGCCTCACTGCCCATCGCCGAAGCCGATCTTGGTCTGCCGTGGAACTGGCGCATCGGCCCTGCGGCGCGATCCGTCAGTGACGCAAGCTACACCGCGCTGGCCTTCACGCCAGCCGGTCGCGGTCTCGTGCCCTTCGCCCCGGTTCATGTCGAGCAGCCGTGGCGCACAGCGCGCAGCCCGGGCGATTTGACGATCCGCTGGACCCGGCGATCCCGCGCGCTGGTGGCCGATGCCTGGGAACAGGTCGAGGTGCCGCTGGCCGAAGACCTGGAAAGCTACGACGTCCAGATCCTCGACGGGGCTGTCGTCAAGCGCACGCTGACCAGCACTACGACCTCCGTCCTCTACACAGCCACCCAGCAGACCGCCGACTGGGGTGCGCTGCTCGGCCCCGGTCAGACACTGGCAATCCGCATCTACCAGCTCTCGAACCGCCTCGGTCGCGGCGATCCCGCCACCGTCACCCTCCAGTTCTGAAGGCCCGTCATGTCCGACACCTCCACCCACCTTGGCCTGCCATACCTGCTGGCCGCCCAAGCCCAGAAGCATGTCACCCACAACGAGGCCCTGCGCCTGCTCGATGCCATGGTGCAGCTGTCGGTCCTCGACCGCACTCGAACCACGCCGCCAGCCAGCCCCGCCGATGGCGACCGCCACCTCGTGGCATCGGGCGCGACGGGCCTCTGGGCGGGGTGGGATCTGAATGTCGCCTTCTGGGTCGATGGCGTCTGGCTGCGCTTGGTACCGCGCCAAGGCTGGCTGGTCTGGATCGCGGCCGAGCAGGCGTTCCAGGTCTGGAATGGCAGCGCTTGGGACCCTGTCGGTGTGCCGCAGGATGTATCCGACGCGATGTTCAGCCTGGTGAACGATGCCGATCCGACGAAGAAGGCGCTGTTTTCGCTGTCGGGGATAACGACTGGCACAACCCGGACCTTCACACTGCCGAACACCTCTTCGGAACTGGCGATCCTGGCGGGCACCCAGACCTTCACCGGCAACAAGACTTTCTCCGGCACGCTGACCGCCTCTGGCACCGTCACCGTCTCGTCGGCATTGGCCAGCATTGGCACGGCGACGACGACCGCCACCTACGGCATGGGAACCGGGGCGACGACGACCGGCGTGACGAAGACCGTAAACATCGGCACTGGCGGTGCATCCGGATCGACCACGGTCGTCAACATCGGCTCGGCGACGGCGGGGTCAGCAGGCACGACGGTGGTGAACACGCCCACAGTGACTTTCGCCAATGCGGTGACGCAGGTCGGCATGCCCCAAGCCAACCTAACCGCGCAGCTTCTCGGCCTCGGCGGGGCGACAGCCGACAGCTACAATCGCGTGTCGGTCAATACCCCGGCACTGCTGTTCAACAACGCAGGCGCCGGGATCGAGGCCACCGTAAACAAGGCGGCCGCCGGGAACGACGCGGCCTTCGCCTTCAAGACCGGGTTTTCGGTGCGGGCGCTGATCGGCCTGCTGGGCGATGATGATTTCAGCTTCAAGGTCAGTCCGGATGGTTCAGCCTTCTTCGATGCCTTGAAGATCGACCGCACCAATGGCCAGGTGGAACTGCCGCAACCCACCATCCTGCCGGGCCTGAACGCCGCCCCATCCCCTCCGTCCATCGGCAAGGCGGCCGTTTATGCGCGCAACCGGGCGGGGGCCCCTTGGATCGACGTCATGCGCCCCTCCGGCCGAGACTTCCCTCTCCAGCCTCATTTCGGGGTCAACCGGATCGCCAACTGGTCGCCCTCTGTCACCACCACGATCACCACCGAAGGCCTGCCGATCACCTCGGTCGGAACGGTTTCACACCCGACCCTCGCGGCAACCAACCTGGCCGCCAGTATGCGGCGCTGGCGCCTGACTTCGGCTGCGGTGGTGGACTCGGCGGCCGAACAGCGTTCTGCGGGTTGGGCCTGCTGGCGCGGCAATGCGGCGGGACTGGGCGGCTGGACCTTCGTGACGCGAATTTCGCTGACGACGCTGCAGGCAACCGGCATGGGCTTCTTCGGGCTTTACGGATCGACCGCCGCGCTCGCCACCACGCTGGCGCTGGCCGCCGCCATCAACTGCATCGGCATCGGCTTCCAGCGCGGCACCCACACCCGCTGGCAGCTGGTCGCAAACGACGGCACCGGCGCGCCGACGTTGACGGACATGGGGGCGAGTTTCGGCATCGCGACGGGTGGGGTGCTGACCCTCTACATCGCGGCACCGCCCAATGGCAGCTCGGTCTGGGTTCGGGTGGTCGACGAGGTTTCGGGCGCGGTGTTCGAGCAGGAGATTACCGCCGACCTGCCCGCGACGACGCAATTCCTGTCGCCGCGGCTGTTTGTTAACAATGGGGCAACCGCAGCAGCGGTCGCGTACGACTGCTCGGGGGTCTACGTGGAGACGGACTTCTGAAGGAAACAACGTGCATCAACCACGCAAAGGAGCGCACCTGTGCGAAACTCAGGCCGCCGGGTAGGATGTGAATACGGTAGTGGTCCCGTCGCGCGCGATGAGGAAGACGTCGTAAGCCTCGCGCGCGGTTTCGTCCCCCATGCCAGGCGAGCCATAGGGCATCCCCGGAACAGCCAGGCCGATGGCATCGGGGCGGTCTTGCAGCAGGCGGCGGATATCGGCGGCTGGGACATGACCCTCGATCATGTAACCCTCGATCTTGCCGGTGTGGCACGAGGTCATGTGTTGCGGAATGCCGTTGTCGAGTTTGTAGTTGATCAGCAGCATTCCGTAGAGTTCTTCCTCAGTCACAGTGAAGCCTTCGGCTCGCAAGTGGTCCACCCATGCCGTGCAGCATTCGCAACCGGTGCCCTTGGCGACATGGATTGGCGGCAAGGTTTCGGCCCGCAGCGGCAAGGACGCGGTGAACGCAAGAGACGCAGTGGACACGAGCAATGTTCGACGATTCAGAATCGGCATTCGGGAGCTCCTTGCGGGTCAGGTCAGGATACGACGGATTTTCGGTATCGCGAAACGGCGGTCTTCGTGGAAATCGATGATCGAGGCAAAGCGGCCGTCAGCACGATGCAGAAACACCCCCGCCGTGTGGTTCATCGTATAGTCGCCGTCCCGCGGAAGCTTTTCAAACATGGCCCGAAAATCCGCGGCGACTTTCTGAACTTCGGACAGCGACCCAGTCAGACCGACAATGCGCGGATCGAAGTTGGAGAGGTAGTCGGCAAGAACGGCGGGCGTGTCGCGTTCGGGATCGACCGAGATCAGCACCACATTCAGCCGGTCTGCGTCGGGGCCAAGCGCCTCCAGCCAGTCCGAGATGTCGATCAGTGTGGTCGGGCAGACGTCGGGACAGAAAGTGAAGCCGAAAAACGCCATCACTGGCCGTCCGATCCAGTCTGCGGGCGTGACAGTCGCACCGCGATGGTTGGTCAGAGTCCAGTCCATCGCCGTCACGGGCAAGGGCAACAGCGGATCGGTCGGCGCAACGTTCCGCGTCCGCCAAGCGCCGAGACCCAGCATGAATGCCACGGACCCGACGGCCCCGCCAAGGCCAAGGATCACCGGCCTACGTGTGCTCATTGTGACCCCTCTGCGCGCAGGCAAATTTCAGTGCAAACGTCTCGTCAGAAAAATGCCAGCCCCGAAGGGCTGGCACTCCGTCGTCATTAAGTGGAGCCGCTCAGTCGCAGCAGTCCAGCATTGCCTCGCAGCAGGCCATCAGGTCGCCGCAGCAGTCGGATGCTGCAAACGCAGCGCCCCCAAGAGCCACCAGAAAGGCAGCGGTCGTCAGCAACAGTTTCATCGTGTTTCTCCTTGATGAGTTTGATTTTCCGTCAGATGTCTCATGCAAGGACGCGCGGGGGACGCAACTGGGGCCCGAGGAGCATCCCGATGCCTGAAAGATCGTCCGGCCGGAACAGCGACGCAACTTTGCCGACGAACTCGGGCGCGACCGTCGCTTCACTGGGCAGCAAAACGCCACAGGCCAGAATGCAGACAGCCGACATTTCGACGCCAGCGTCCATATCGGCCATGTCACAATCCGATTGGCCCGCAGGGCAAACGTTTGTCGTGGCCAGGCTCTGTCCGAGGGCAATAACAAAAAAGATAGCTCGGAAGCGACTTAGGAAGGCAAAAGTTCGGTTTAGGGCAGCTCCCATCATTGCTCTACCGTCCGCCAATCTGCCTGCTACAGCAAATCAACAGTCTGGCACTCAAGGGTGGCCCATTCCAAATTGTCGGGTCGCTTCCATTTAAGAAGCGCTTCCTGGAACCGCTGATCACTGCCCGGCGTGTGCGCAATCCGGTCCCTCCGCGCGCAGGGACAGTACCTCGACCGGGACGGTGATTTCACCCGCGTTCTGGAAAATCAGCGTCACGGGAAAGCTGTCGCCTTCCTTCAGCGCCGTGGTCAGGCCCATCAGCATCCCGTGATAGCCGCCGGGGGCCAGTTGCACGTTCTGGCCTGCCGGAACGGGGATCGACAT
This sequence comes from Paracoccus panacisoli, assembly GCF_042435015.1. NCBI lineage: Bacteria > Pseudomonadati > Pseudomonadota > Alphaproteobacteria > Rhodobacterales > Paracoccaceae > Paracoccus > Paracoccus panacisoli. The sequence goes on from NZ_JBHMQU010000007.1 coordinate 29,703, forward strand.
TGCGTGCGGCATGGAGGCGATGCCATCGGTCACCACGGTTTCATGCAGCATTGGCATTCCGGCCGCAGAGGTTGCGATGCCGACAAGCGCATCATCCGCGCTGCCGTTGTTGGTGATCTCGACATAGAACACCCCCGGCCGGTCGGCACCGATGGTGGCGCGGGACCAGGCATGCTCGATGGTCAGGTCGCCAAGGGTGAAGGTCTCGCAGGCCAGCAAAGGCGCAGCAGGGAGGGCGAGGACAGCGAAGAGGATCAGGGCTTTCATGGGATTCACAATCTCGATTGAAGGTCGGCAAGGATGTCTTCGGCGGGCGTGCCATAGGTGAATTGACGCAGCCAGTCACCCTCGGGGCCGATGAGGTAAAGCGCCGGGCTGTGCGACATGGTGTAGCCGTCGGGTGCCGCAGCGTCATCCTCGCGCGCAAAGTAGATGCGGAAACTGTCCGCCGCCGCGCGGGTCTGCGCATCGTCTCCGGCAAGCCCGATGATCGACGGGTGGAACGCCGCGGTGAACTCGGCCAGCCCCAGCCTGCGATCCCGTTCGGGATCGATCGAGATGAACAGGGGCTGCACGAGGTCGGCATCGTCCCCAAGTTCGTCCATGACCTGCGCGACCTCTGCGAGGGTCGTCGGGCAGACATCCGGGCAGTTGGTGAAACCGAAGAAGACAAGAAGATGTTTGCCCGCAAAGTCCTGGGACGTTCGCTGCAGCCCCGCTGCATCCGGGAGTGCGAAGGACGGTCGAAAGGCGACCTCCGTCTCCAACGGCACACGGTTTGGCAAAACCATCAGCACACCATAGGCAAGCGTGGCAGCCCCAGCCGCCGCCCAGAGTATTTTCTGCAGTCTTGTCAAACGCATCCGCCACCCACTCCGCAATTCTTTGCGTCTAAACCCTCCAGTAGCTTGAGCTACAAGCCGGAAATCACACCTTCACCGAAGGGTGAAGGGTCAGCCCAGAAGAACGGTCGACAGCAGGTTCACGTTCAGCACGATGATCAGGGCCGCAATCAGCCAACAGAGGCCGGTCAGCCAGCGGGGTGCGACCAGTTCGCCCATCTTGGCGCGGCTGGCGGTGAACATCACCAAGGGCACGATGGCAAAGGGAAGCTGGAATGACAGCACCACCTGGCTCAGGATCAAAAGCTCACCCACGCCTCCGCTGCCGTAGAGCAGGATCACGAAGATCGCCGGGATGATGGCAAGGCCTCGGGTGATCAGCCGCCGCGCCCAAGGGGCGATGCGCAGGTTGATGAAACCTTCCATCACGATCTGTCCGGCCATGGTGGCGGTGACAGTGGAGTTCAGGCCAGCGCAGAGCAGCGCCACGCCGAACAGGACCGGCGCGAGCGACGAGCCGAGCAAGGGCTCCAGCAACAAATGCGCCTTGTCTATCTCGGCGACGTCGTTTTGCCCCACGGTGTAGAAGGCTGCTGCGGCCAGGATCAGAATCGATGCATTGATCGTCAGCGCGAACATCAGGGCGATGGTGCTGTCCCAAGTCGCCAACCTCAGCGCCTCGCGTTTGGACGGAAGATCAAGCCCGAAGGCGCGGGTCTGAACGATGCCCGAATGCAGGTAGAGGTTATGCGGCATGACTGTCGCCCCGATGATGCCAAGTGCGAGGTAGAGCATCGTCGGGTTGTTGAAGATCTCGCGGCTTGGGGCAAAGCCTGCGATAACCTCGCCCCAGACCGGATCGGCCTGCGCGATCAGCACGACAAAGCACGCAGCGATCAGCGCCATCAGCGAGATGATCAGCGCCTCGATCCAGCGAAAGCCCTTGTTCTGCAGCCACAATATCAGGAACACGTCGGCGGCGGTGATGAAGATGCCGATTTCCAGCGGAATCCCGAAGAGCAGATTCAGGCCGATGGCTGTACCGATCACCTCGGCCAGGTCGGTTGCGATGATCGCCAGTTCGGCAAATATCCAGAGTGGGACCGACATCCATTTCGGGAAGGCATCGCGGCAGGCCTGCGCCAGATCGCGGCCCGAGGCGACTGCCAGCCGGGCGCACAGCGACTGCAGCAGGATCGCCATGATGTTCGACAAAAGCGCGACGAAGAGGAGCGTGTAGCCGAAGGCCGCCCCACCCGCCAGCGAGGTCGCCCAGTTGCCGGGGTCCATGTAGCCCACCGCCACCAGATAGCCGGGACCGATGAAGGCGAGGAACCGGCGGAAGCGGCTGGTGCCGCCGTTGCCGACGGCGATCGTGCGGAACACTTCGGAAAGCGACGGCGTCTCGCGCTCCTGCCGCCAGGCATTGGTCGTCATGGCTCTTCGCACTCCTGGCTTGACCACGATCCCGACAAGACGCGGCGCATAAAGTTAGACAGTGCTAACATTCTGCCCCGCGCCTTTACTTGTCAATCCATCCCGTGCGACACTGAACTGATGACAGAGTTCGATCCTGCACCCCAAGCCACCTCGGATGACCGCACTGCGGACCTGCGCGCCGGGGCGTTTCAGGGTGTGCGCGAAGCCCGACGCAATGAACTGGCCGAGGACTATGTCGAACTGATCGCCGAACTGATCCACGATCAGGGCGAGGCGCGCCCGGTGGACATCGCCGCCCGGCTTGGCGTGAAGGTGCCGACCGTGAGCAAGACTCTCGACCGTCTCGCGCGCGAGGGGCTGATCACCCGCGCGAAGTATCGGTCGGTCTTTCTGACAGAGGCGGGCCGCGCACTGGCCAAAGAATGCCGGCGGCGGCACGAGATCGTCTTGCGCTTTCTGATCAGCCTCGGCCTTGACCCCGAGACAGCGGAACGCGATGCCGAAGGCATCGAGCACCATGTCAGCGAGCGGACGCTGTCCCTGTTTTCGGCCTTCGCCAACCGGTCCTGAGCGCCGTCAGCTATTCTCGACCGCGAACCGCACATCGGCGATCAGGCTCTCGGCGCTGAAGTTCTCCAACCGATTGCCGTTCAGGAAGAAGGTCGGTGTCTGGCGGATGCCCAAGGCTTCGACATCGGCGGCATCCTGGTTCAGAATCCCGGTAATCCCCGGAAAGAGCTTGTCGGTTTCGGCCTTGTCGAGATCAAGACCGGCAGAGCCCGCAATCTCCCAGGCGACGTCCAACTGCGGGGCGCCATGCACGGCCCAACCCGGCTGCTGCTCCAGCAGAGCATCCAGAACCGGCTCGAACTTGTCCTGCATGCGCGCGGCCTCAAGGATGCGCACCGCCTCGTCAGAACCCTCGTGAAACACGGTATAGCGCAGGACGACGCGGACCTGCGTGGGGAACTGGCGGCGGATTTCCTGCACGACCGGGTGATAGGCGCGGCAGGCTTCACAGGAGGGGTCGAAGAACTCGACCAGCGTGACAGGCGCATCCGCTGGGCCGAAGCTCGGGGAATGGTCGCGGATCAGCAGGGCGGTGTCGGCCGCAGGCGTCACCGCAGCAGCGGCTTCTGCCTCGGCGGTGCGGCGCTGGTTCAGCACATAGGTGCCACCAGCAAAGGCGGCGAGCCCGAGGGCGGAGGCCCCGAGAAGAAGGGTGCGGCGGTTCATGAGCGGTGTCCTTTCGGCAAGACGAGGCAGGCAAGGATCGCGGCAAAGGCTGCCAGCGACAGGTAGGGAATGGGCAGGCCAAGGATCATCTGAGCATCGCCGGTGCAGGACGGGCCATCTTGGGTGCAGGGGACGATTGGCGCGGGCAAAAGCCCTGCATAAAGGCCGGAATGCCAGGCGGCGAGAGCCATACCTGCCAGCGCCAGCGGCAGCCCATAGGCCTTTGCCATCCCGTCACCACGCCAGAGAGAAAGCCCGAAAATCAGGACCAGCGGGAACATTGCAATGCGCTGATACCAGCAGAGCGTGCAGGGCATCTGCCCCAGCACCTCGCCGATGAACAGCGCGCCAAGGGTGGCAGTCAGAGCGATCAGGAACGCTGCCGAAAGGGACATGTCGTCGCGCGACAGGGTCTTGGAATCAGTTTCTGTCAAGAACCGGCTCCTTGCGGCGATGTGACGGAAGAGAGGCTGCGAGGATGCATAGCGCTCCCAGCGTGATGGCGATATCCGCGCCGTTGAACGTGGGCCAATGCCAGTCGCGCCAGTAAAGATCAAGAAAGTCAGTCACGGCACCTTGCCGCAGCCGGTCGATGATGTTGCCAATCGCACCCCCCACGACTAGCGCCAGACCTGCACGCTCCAGCGGGCGACGCGCCCGAAAGGCCATGACGGCAAAGATCAGGGCCAGCGCTCCGGTCAGCGCCGCCATCAGCAGGGGCTTGCCTGCCATGACACCGGACAACAGGCCAAAACTCGACCCCTCGTTGAAACCGAGGGTCAGGTTGAAGCCCGGAACGACAGGGACCGCAGCCCTTTGCGACAACAGCGACAGGGCCGCGGCCTTTGTCAGTTGATCGACCAGCACCGAGGCGGCAATCAGGAAAATCAGGGTAGTTCTGGTCATGGCGCGGCCTTGGGTCCAATGCCGATCCAGCGCGGGACGGATGCGGCATAGCGGTCATACTCCGGCCCAAGCGCCGCGCGCAGGGCAGCTTCTTCCGACTGGACTTGTGTGCTCGCTGACCAGAGAATCAGGATGGGCGCGAGGGTCGTCGGGATGGACGGAACCGTCAAAGCAACTCCGACCAACAAGGCAGCCTGGCCGACAAATGTCGGGTTGCGGCTGAACCGGTAGAGCCCGCCCGAGACGAGATCGCCGGTCTCACCGCCCACCACACCGACGCGCCACGAGGAGCCCATCGACATCTGCGCGGCAAAGGCGACCATCGCACCAAGGCCCGCGATGAAGATGCCGATCAGGCCCAGTACTATGGCATTTCCTTCCGTCCAGAGCGGATCGACCTTGTGCAGCATTGGCACTGCCAGCCAGAGAAGCGGCCCGAAGAAGGCGAGTGCAAAGGCCGCGCGGAACCCGATGGCGGCAAGCTGGTCACGCCCTTTGGCCCGCGCAAACAGCCAGACGGGCCGACCTGCGGCTTGGGCCGCAAGGGCGCTACCCCAGAAGAACAACGCCAGATAGCCGAACAGAAGGGCCAGTGCGGCCCAGCCGAAACCCGAGATCATCGCCCTACGCCTCGCGGTCCGGGTTGAACCGCAGCAGACGCAGCGCGTTCAGCGTGACCAGCACCGTCGCACCTGTATCGGCCAGAATGGCGATCCAGAGGCCGGTCATGCCCAGCACCGTCGTCACCAGGAACACGGCCTTCAGCCCTAGGGCGATGGTCACGTTCTGGCGGATGTTGGCCATGGTGGCGCGGCTCAGCCGGATCAGCCCGGGCACGTCCGTCACCTTGTCGCGCAGGATCGCGGCATCGGCCGTTTCCAGCGCCACATCGGTGCCCGACCCCATCGCCACGCCGACGCTTGCCTGTTTCAGGGCGGGCGCATCGTTGATGCCGTCACCGATCATCATCACGCCGCCGCCCTCGGCCATTGTCTTGATGAAGTTCAGCTTGTCCTCGGGCATCATGTCGGCGCGGAACTCCATGCCCATGCCGCCCGCGATGGCCGCCGCCGTGCGTTCATTGTCGCCGGTCAGGATCACCGACCCCACGCCAAGCGCCTTCAACTGCTGCACCGCTTTGACCGCGTCCGCGCGTGGCTCGTCGCGCATGGCAATGATCCCAAGGCCACGACGCTCGCGGTAGATCGCCACTGCCGTCTTGCCCTCTTCCTCCAACTGCGTTGTCCGCCGCAGGCCAAGCCCGTCCAGTGCACCCGCGTCCATCGCATGGCGGGGTGAGGCAACCCACGCCTTCGCGTCATCGACAATGGCCTCGACGCCTTTGCCGATGATCGCCTTCGCTTCGCGTGACGGCAGCGCCGCGATGCCCGCCTCCTTGGCGCGGTTCAGTATGGCGATGGCCAGCGGGTGGCTTGAGCCGTTCTCGACCCCGGCGGCGACGGCCAGCAGTTCGGCCTCCGTCACACCGTCGAAGGCGATGACGTCGGTGACCACGGGGCGGCCATGGGTCAGCGTGCCGGTCTTGTCGAAGGCCACCTTCGTCACCTTCGCGGTCGCCTCGATCACGGCACCCCCCTTCATCAACAGCCCGCGCCGCGCCCCTGCCGACAAGGAGGAGGCGATGGAAGCGGGAACCGAGATGACCAGCGCGCAAGGGCAGCCGATCAGCAGCAGGGCCAGACCGCGATAGATCCACGTGTCCCACGCCTGACCAAAGGCCAGCGGCGGCACCAGCACGACGAGCAGCGATACACCGACGATGGCGGGCATGTAGATGCGGCTGAATTTGTCGATGAATCGCTCGGTCGGCGCGCGCGAAGTTTCGGCCTCTTCCACCAGCTTGATGATGCGGGCGATCGTGTTGTCCTCGGCGGCCTTGGTGACCTGCACGCGCAAAGCGGCTTCGGTGTTGATCGAGCCTGCAAAGACCGCATCGCCCGGCCCCTTGGTCACCGGCATGCTTTCGCCCGTCACCGGGCTGTCATCGACGCCCGAAGTGCCCTCGACAATCTCACCATCCGCAGGAATCCGGTCGCCGGGGCGGACCAGCACCCTCTGGCCGATGCGCAGCGTGTCGGCGGCAACCTCGCGGGTGGTACCGTTCTCCTCGACCAGCGCGGTCTTGGGGATCAGGTTTGCCAGCGCACGGATGCCATCGCGTGCCTTGTTTGCGGCCACGCCTTCCAGCACCTCGCCCACGGCGAACAGGAACACGACCAGCGCCGCCTCTTCCGCTGCCCCGATGAACAGCGCGCCTAGGGCGGCGATGGTCATAAGCATTTCAATCGTGAAAGGCATTCCGGCTTGCAGCGCCGAAAACGCCCGTCGCGCCACCGGGGCCACGCCGATGACACAGGCTGCGATGAAGGCCCAGTTGGCGATGTCTTCCGACGCCAGCAGCTTGACCGCCCAAGCGGCACACAGCAGCAGGCCGGTGCCTATGACAAGGCGTCCCTTGCCGGTTTCATACCAGCGCTTGCCCCGGTCGGCGGGGTCGTTGTGGACGTGGCCGGGAGAGCCATGACCATCCTCGCTGTCGACAGAAGCGGCGGTGGCCTTTGCCATCGTGTCGGACGAGCCATGGTCGTGGCCGACATGCTCGGCGTGATCAGATCCAGCGAGGTCATCGTCTTTCCTGGTTTCCAGCGCACCGGGCATGACGAACGCCTCGGCCTTTTTGGTCTTGATGGCCCCGATGCCAAAGCCCAGCTTCGTCACCGCCGCCTCGATCTTGTCGCGCGGCGTGGTGCCAGGCTCCAGCTTCAGCGTCAGCTTTTCCGCCATGACGGCTACGTTGACGTCGCTGACCCCCGGAAGCCGCTCCACAGCCGTCCTGATCTTAACGGCACAGGATGCGCAATCCATTCCCGAGACAGTCCATTCCTGTGATTCGGCCTCTGATTTCTGTGCCATTTCAAGCCTTTCCTGCCGGAGCCTTGGCACCGGTTGCAACTGTTCAGGCTCCTCTGTAATCTCTCTAGTAACTAGAGGTGCAAGGACAAAACATGCTCACCATCGGAAAACTGAGCGATGCCGCCGGAGTCAAAGTGCCGACCATCCGCTACTATGAAGAGATCGGCCTGCTGCCCGAGGCCGAACGCAGTGCAGGCAATCAACGGCTTTACGGCCAAAAGGCGCAAGAGCGGCTGACCTTCATCCGCCATGCCCGCGAACTCGGGTTCCCGCTAGATGCAATCCGCGACCTCCTTAGCCTGTCGGACCGGCCAGACCAGTCCTGTGCGGCGGCCGATGCCATCGCCTCGGCGCAGCTTGCAGCGGTCGAGGCGCGCATTGCGCGGCTCGTGGCGCTCAAAGCGGAGCTGGAGCGCATGCTGGTCCAGTGCGCGGGGGGCGTGATTGCCGATTGCCGTGTGATCGAGGTTTTGGGCGATCATGCAAAGTGCCACGCGGACCATGCCCACGCCGGACACCTGATCGAGGTCGCCGGATGAGTTCCGCCCCGACCGTGGCGCTTTATGCCCTTGCCGCACTGGCCGAGATCGCCGGGTGCTTTGCCGTCTGGGCCTGGATGCGGCTTGGGGCCTCGGCGCTGTGGCTTGTGCCGGGTCTTGCCTCGCTTGCTGCCTTTGCCTGGCTACTGACATTGGCCCCGTCCGATGCTGCCGGGCGGGCCTATGCGGCCTATGGCGGCGTCTACATCGCCGCGTCGTTGGTCTGGCTTTGGGCAGTCGAGGGGCAGCGCCCGGATGGCTGGGATGTCACCGGGGCTGCGGTCTGCCTGCTCGGGGCGGCGATCATCCTGTTCGCGCCACGGACTGCATAAAGGATTTCCCTAGCGCAGACCTCGACCGCCCTGCCTTAGATTGCCCCGAAAACCGTGTGTTGCGCGGCCAAATTCACCTCGCGAGCCAGAGAAGGTTCGACCGCAGTCGCGCTCCCTCCGCCACTTGCCGTCGCGAAAGTGTTCTCCCGATCCGGCTGCGGCCGGATTTTCTCGTTGTTTTCGAGGGTTATGCGGGTGGGGCTGAGCACTGGCTCCGCCGCCAGGAGGCTCGGACGCGGTCTCTCAGGGCCGATATTCTCCGGAGCTCATGACTGCGCTGTTTTGGTGTTTAGGTTGTAAGGCTTTGCAAATGTTTGGCTTTTCGGAAGATGCAGCTAAGCACTTCGATGCCAGAGGCATTCGTGAGATGGAACACAAATCGAACTCGACGTCCACCGACGTCGTTTTGCCAAAATAGATTCCAAAAAACGGCTGAAGCGGATTCCGTGGCCCCCCTGGACGGTAGGAACCGTTGGTCCGTGACCTGATGTCCGAGTAGCAACGGACACTGCTCTCGCACTTCGCAGTTACGACGGAGCCGAAACGCCCCCCCGTCGAAGAACCACCGCCGGGTGCTGGGCGGCGTGTTCGGAATCGCTGGAACTGGCGCGTCGTGGCGGGAACTGCCGGAGAGCTTCATTTCATGGGCCTCGGAAAATCATCGGATAGGCCGCTGGCCACTCGCCACTGGGCCGGTGTCTTGGACTTGATCCTCAAAGCCGTAGGCGAGGCCGAAGGCTCCGCGAAACAGCCAGTCCGACGAACAACCTCAACCAGTAATTGTCCTTCTACATTGGACACGACTTTCTTAACTCCACCGAAAAACTCTCAGAGACTCAAGCCGAGAATTGATCTCCGTCTTGCTCAATAAAAATCGCTGCTTCTATTTCCTTGCGGATGAATGTCCGTCCCGACCCTGATGGGTTTTTGAAAACATCTTCCGAAAAATCGATTCCACGCGCACCTTTAAGCTTTCCAACGAAGTACTCCTCGCTGATCTTTCGATCAGCGTAGGCTTTTCCCGCCAGCTGACGAAGTATGTCGAATAAAGCTTGCACACCGATTGTCTTCAAAATGTACGAATCCGGCTTTGCACCGTGCCAGAATACATCTTCGCAGGCCCTCAGGTAGTTTAGGACCATTTGGAATAACAGCGCATCGTTACCTGCAATATAAACATCCCTAAGTGGTGATTTGTCTTTCACTCCCTCTTTGAGTACCTGCCTCGGACTCGCGGCCCGACACCTTCCTTCACGCCTATGAACGGCTCGGCGTGATCGAGGAGCCGCTCACCCCGTCATGGCGGCGGCGCATCGCCTTCGCCTTCCTGTTCCCGCAACGCTGAGACCCGACATGGCCACCCTCGTTCTCGGTGCCGCTGGCGCCGCCATTGGCGGTTCGATCGGCGGCGCGATCCTCGGCGTGAGCGCCGCCACCATCGGCGGTTTCATCGGCTCCACCATCGGCTCTGTCGTCGACAGCTGGATCATCTCCTCGCTCGCGCCCACCCAGCGCATCGAAGGCGCGCGGCTCGACAGCCTTCGGATCACGTCCTCCACTGAAGGGGCAGTGATCCCGCGCGTCTACGGCCGCATGCGGATGGGCGGCAACATCATCTGGGCCACCGATTTCCGCGAGGAGACCAGGACCACCACGCAGGGCGGTGGCAAGGGCGGCGGAGGCGGCAAGGTCAGGACGACCGAGTATCTCTACTATGCGAGCTTCGCAGTCGCGCTGTGCGAGGGCTCCGAAGCCGGTCCCGCAGGGGCCATTCTCTCCGGTGGAGAGAATGGAGGCGGAGGAGGCCCGGCAGGGCGGGGAATCGCCGGCATCGGGCGCATCTGGGCCGACGGCAAGCCGATGGATCTCTCCGGCGTCACCTGGCGCTGGTATCCGGGCGACGAGAGCCAGACCGCCGACCCGTTCGTCGCGGCGAAGATGGGCGCGGCGAACACGCCCGCCTATCGCGGCACCGCCTATGTCGTTTTCGAGGAGCTGGCGCTCTCGACCTATGGCAACCGTCTGCCGCAGCTCTCATTCGAGGTGTTCCGCCCGCTCGCGGATCCCGACACGGCCGAGGGGCTGACCCGGGCCGTCACCATGATCCCGGCCTCGGGCGAGTTCACCTACGCAACGCAGGCGATCCGCAAGACCGATGGCGGCGCGACGGTGCCCGAGAACCTGAACGCGCTGGCAGACTCCACGGACATGGTGGAGGCGCTGGACCGGCTTCAGGCCATGGCCCCTGCGGTCGAGAGCGTCAGCCTCGTGGTGGCGTGGTTCGGCGACGATCTGCGCGCGGGCTCCTGCAAGGTGCGCCCTGGTGTCGAGGTCTCGGCCAAGTCGACTACCCCCGCCAGCTGGTCGGTGAACGCCGTGAGCCGCGCCGATGCCTTCCTCGTCAGCCGCGATGACCAGGATCGGCCGGTCTATGGCGGCACGCCGTCCGACTTCGCGGTGGTGCAGGCCATCCAGGAGATGCAGGCGCGCGGGCTGCGGGTGACCTTCTATCCGTTCATCCTGATGGACGTGCCGCCCGGCAACAGCCTGCCGAACCCCTATTCCGACAACGCCGCCAACACGGGCCAGCCCGCATTCCCGTGGCGAGGACGGATCACCTGTTCTCCGGCCGCTGGCTATGCCGGGACCGTCGACAAGACCGCCACGGCCGCCACGCAGGTCGCCGCGTTGTTCGGCGCGGCGACGCCCGCGAGCTTCAGCGTCTCGGGCGAGAGTGTCGGCTGGACCGGCGCAACCGGCGACTGGGGCCTGCGGCGCATGGTGCTGCACTACGCCCATCTCTGCGCGGCGGCGGGCGGGGTCGATGCGTTCCTGATCGGCACCGAGATGCCGGGATTGACGACGATCCGATCCGGAGCCAGCACCTATCCGGCCGTGCAGTCCTATCGGGATCTGCTCGCCGATGTCCGCACGATCCTCGGGGTCGGGACGAAGATCGGCTATGCCGCCGACTGGTCGGAGTATTTCGGGCACCAGCCGGGCGACGGCAGCGGCGACGTGTTCTTCCACCTCGATCCACTCTGGGCCGATCCGGAGATCGATTTCGTCGGGATCGACAACTACATGCCGCTCTCCGACTGGCGCGACGGGTTCGAACATGGCGACGCGCAAGAGGGCTGGCCCGCGATCTACGACCGGGCCTATCTGCAGGCGAATATCGCGGGCGGCGAAGGCTTCGACTGGTTCTATGCCAGCGCGGCGGATCGCTCGGCGCAGGTCCGCACCCCGATCACAGATGGTGCGGCGGCCAAGCCATGGGTCTTCCGCTACAAGGATCTGTTCGCCTGGTGGGCGAACACGCACTACGACCGCCCGGGTGGGGTCGAGAGCGGGACGCCGACCGCGTGGGTGCCCGAGTCCAAGCCGATCTGGTTCACCGAGCTCGGATGCCCGGCCATCGACCGCGGCACCAACCAGCCCAACGTCTTCTTCGATCCGAAGTCCTCGGAAAGCTTCGTGCCCTACTTCTCCCGCGGTTGGCGGGACGACGCGATCCAGCGCGCCTACCTCGAGGCGACGTATCTCTTCTGGGGCGAGGCCGCGAACAACCCGGTCTCGTCGGTCTACGGCGGCCGGATGGTGCATGTGCCCGAATGCGCCGCCTGGACCTGGGACGCGCGGCCCTATCCGTTCTTCCCGGCGCTGACCGACGTCTGGACGGATGGGGCGAACTGGCGGCTGGGGCACTGGCTGACCGGCCGTCTCGGCGCGGTGTCTCTGGCGGCCCTTGTCCGCCAACTCTGCCTGCGCGCCGGGCTCCCTGAGGATCGCATCGACGTCACCGCCCTCTGGGGCGCGGTCGAGGGTTATGCCATCACCGCGCTCGAAAGTCCGCGCGCCTCGATCACCACGCTGTCGCGGCATTTCGGCTTCGACGCCGTGGAGACCGAGGGCGTGATCCGTTTCATCATGCGCGGCCGGGCCTCCGTCGCCACGCTCGGTCCCGACGATCTGGTGGCCGGGCGTGAAGGCGACGTACTGGAGCTCACGCGCGGCCAGGAGACGGAACTGCCGCAGGCGCTGAAGTGGCAGGTTGCACGCGCCGACGAGGATTACGACGCGGCCCTCGTCGAGGCGCGGCGCATCACCGTGGACACGACCCGGATCGCGTCCGAGTCCTTCCCGATGGCGGTGCCGCCCGAGGAGGCCGAGCGCCGCTGCCGTCGCGCGCTGATGGAGGCGTGGGTGGGGCGCGAGACGGCGGCATTCCGATTGCCGCCTTCGCGGCTTGCGCTCGATCCGGCCGACGCGATCCGGCTGGAGCATGACGGGCGGCTGGTCGATCTGCGGCTAATCTCCATCGCCGATGCCGAGGCGCGCGGCATCGAGGCGGTGCGCCAGGACCGCGCGACCTACGATCTGCCGCCCGGCGATCCGCGCGCGGCGTCGCTGACGCGGGCCGTGGTGTTCGGCGCGCCGGATGCGGTGCTGATGGACCTGCCGCAGCTGACCGAGGATCAACCCGCGCATCGACCTTTTGTCGCCGCGCACGCGGTTCCGTGGCCCGGCGAGATGGCGGTGTTCCGCAGCCCGTCGACGGACGGGTTCGAGCTGCTGACGACGTTCGGCAGCCGCGCCCGGATCGGGATGCTGGTCTCGGATTTCTACGCCGGGCCGACGTCGCGCTTCGATCTCGGAAACGCGCTGGTGGTCGATCTGCTGACCGGCACCCTCGAAAGCGTCACCGACCTGACGCTGTTCGGCGGGGCCAACGCGCTGGCGGTGGAAACCGCGCCTGGTGTCTGGGAAATTGTGCAGGCGGGCGCGGCCGAATTGCTGGCGCCGGGCCGGTATCGGCTGACCCGCTTGCTGCGCGGTCAGCGCGGCACCGAGGGTGCCATGGGCAACCCGGCGCCTGCGGGCGCCAGGGTCGTGATGCTGGACACCGCGCTTGCATCACTGCCCATCGCCGAGGCCGATCTCGGCATCCCGAGGAACTGGCGCATCGGCCCGGCCAGCCGCCCAATCAGCGACGAGACCTATGTGGCACAGGCCTTCACGCCTGCAGGCGTCGGGCTGCGTCCGTTCTCCGTCGCCCATGTCGAGCAGCCGTGGCGCAGGCCGCGCACGCCCGGCGATCTGACGATCCGCTGGACGCGCCGCTCCCGCGCGCTCGCAGCCGACAGCTGGGGCGGGCTGGATGCGCCGCTCGCCGAGGAGATCGAAGCCTACGAGGTCGAGATCCTCGACGGCGCTGCCATAAAGCGGGTGCTGAGCACCGCCACCACCGGCGCGATCTACACCGCCGCCCAGCAGAGCGCCGATTGGGGCGCGCCGCTCGGCCCCGGCGACAACCTCACCGTCCGCATCTACCAGCTCTCCGCCCTCGTCGGGCGGGGCGCGCCGAAGACCGTCACGCTCTTGTTCTGAAGGCTATCCCATGTCTGACGCCACGACCCATCTCCTGCTGCCCTACATCCTCGCGGCGCAGGCCCAGAAACACGTCACCCACAACGAGGCGCTGCGGATCCTCGACGGGCTCGTCCAGCTTTCCGTCCTTGATCGCGATCTGGCAGCGCCCCCGGCAGGCCCGGCGGACGGCGACCGCTACATCGTCGGCTCGGGCGCGACAGGCGACTGGGCGGGCTGGGACCTGAACGTGGCGCTCTGGACCGATGGCGCCTGGCTGCGCCTGCCACCACGGACCGGCTGGTGCGCGTGGGTCGAGGACGAGGGGCTGCTGCTGGTCTACGACGGCGCGAGCTGGATCGGGACAGCTCCGGCATCGCTGCAGAACCTCGCGCTGCTCGGGCTGGGCACGACGGCGGATGCATCGAACCCGTTCTCGGCCAAGCTCAACGCCGCGCTCTGGACAGCGAAGACCGTCGCCGAGGGCGGCACCGGCGATCTGTTCTACACCATGAACAAGGAGGCGGCCGGCGATGACCTCGGCCTGACGCTGCAGACCGGCTTCGTGACCAAGGCGCTGGTGGGCCTCTTCGGCTCCGACAGGTTCCGCCTCGCGGTCTCCGCCGACGGCAGCACATTCTTCGACGGGCTGAGCGTGGACAACGCCACCGGCATTGTCGACCAGCCCCGGCTGCCGCGGTTCAAGGCGTACACCAACTACGACAACTACGTGGGCGTTGGCACCTGGACGAAGATCGGCCTCAACAACACCGACACCAACGATCAGGGGGCGTTCGACGCCGCGAACAACCATTTCGTCGCGCCCGTTGACGGCACCTACCTCTTCGGCGCGACGCTGCTCTACAAGATCAACGCCAGCGCCACGGCCCGCATGCGCGGGCGGCTCGTGCTGAACGGCACGACCGAAATCCGCGGCTCCCTCGGTGAAATCTCCGCCACCCATGTCTCGCTCGCCACCGCCATCTGGCTGCAGACCATGGTGCCGCTCACCGCAGGCGATACCGTCGAGCTTCAGGGGTATTTCCGGGTCGCGGACGGCTATTTGGCAGCCGACCACACGTCCTTCTGGGGCTGCAAGATCGGCTGAGCGGCGGGAGGAGGATCCGATGACACCACCCCGATTTGAGGGCTTCGTGCGCATGCCCGACGCCGAGTTCGAGGCGATCCTGACGCGGGCGGCCGAGGAAGGCGCGAAGCGTGCGCTCGCCGACGTCGGCCTTGACGGCGAGGAAGCCGCGCTCGACATCCGCGATCTGCGCTCGCTCGTCGACTGCATCCGGATCGTGCGCCGCACCGCGATGCAGACGGCCGTCCGCATGATCACCACCGGCGTCATGCTGGCGCTGCTCTCCGGCATCGCCATCAAGCTCAAGATCTTCGGCGGCGGCCCGTAGCCGCGCGAAGCATCAATCCATCAGCCCACCATGACCCGCCCTTCAGGCGGGTTTTTCGTTTCTGGAGGACCCCCATGACCACGACCTTCCACCGCCATTGGCGCGACGTGCCGGAGAGCGCCTGGCGCTGGCCGAATTTCAGCCCGGCCGAGATCGCCTGCCGGGGCACCGGCAAGCTGCTGATCAACGAACCCGCGCTTGACAGGCTGCAGGCGCTGCGCGACCGGCTGGGCAAGCCGCTGATCGTCCGCTCGGCCTATCGCAGCCCCGAGCACAACCGCGCCGTCGGCGGCGCGACCCGGTCGAAACACCTCGACGGCACCGCCTTCGACATTGCCATGGCGAATCACGATCCGGTGGCCTTCGAGGCGGTGGCGCGGGAGGTCGGTTTCCTCGGCTTCGGCTTCTATCCGCGCTCGGGGTTCATGCATGTCGACCTTGGGCCCGCGCGGCAGTGGGGCGAGCGGTTCCCGGTCCGGCCGACTGCCTTCGCCGAAGAAACGCCACCAGCGCGCGAGGTTCTGGCCGACAGCCGCACCATGAAGGGCGGCGGCGCGGCCGGTGTGGCGACGCTGGGTGCCGCGGGTGTCGAGGTTGCGCAGAGCGTCCTGGCCGAGACCCAGTCCGCCATCCTGCCGCTTGTGTCCTATCTCGAAACGCTGCGCTGGGTGTTCATCGCCGTGGCACTCGCGGGCGTCGCCGTGACCATCTACGCGCGGCTCGACGACTGGAAGCGGGGGCGTCGATGAATCGCCGCGCTGCTGAGCGGCATTGCCGCCAGCCCATGGATGCGGGCCGCGCTGCGCTACGGCGCCGTTGGCTTCAGCGTGCTTCTGTTCCTGCTCGCGCTCCGGCGTTCCGGCGAGCGCACCGGCCGCCTCGCCGAGCGTCTTGAAACCACGGAGAAGACCAATGATGTCCAACGCCGGATGCTGGAGGCTGCCGCTCGCCGTCCTCGCGATCGCGCCGAGCTTGCTGACCGGCTGCGCAACGGCCGGTTCTGAAAACGGCGGCCTCGCGTTGTGCCCGCCGGCTGTGGAGTACAGCCGTGAGCTTCAGGCGCGGGCCGCCGAGGAACTGGCATCGTTGCCGGAAGGCTCGATCATCGCGGAAATGCTGAGCGACTACGCAGTGATGAGAGAGCAGGCTCGGGCCTGCTCTCTTGAGACAAGCTAGCAAGAGCCTGAGCTCCTGCGGTCTGCAATCCGCACCGATATGGCGACAGGCCGCATGCCGATTCGATCGCTGGACGCAGCGGCCAGGTGGTGTCCCTCACCGTTCCTTGTCGCCAGGATCAGCGTCGTGATCCCGAGGATCGCCGGGTCAGTACGTCCTCAATCTCGCGCGCCACGTCGTCGATGCCCTGCATTCCATCAACCGTAATGAGCTCATTCCTTCGGCGATAGTAGTCCAGTAGCGGCTCCGTTTTGTTCCGGTATGCGTCGAGACGTCTGACAAAGGTATCCCGATTGTCGTCGCTACGAGCCGTGCCGCCAGCGGCCAGCGTATCGGCGACGCGCTTTTCCATTCGCTCGATGAGCGAGGTCTGATCGACCTTCAGTTCGATCACTGCGTCAAGCCTGACGCCCCTTCGCTCCAGCATGGCCGTCAGGGACTCCGCCTGCGCGACTGTCCGGGGAAAGCCGTCGAGAATGAACCCTTTGCGGCAATCCTCTTGATCGATCCGGTCGGATACCATCTGGTTGACCACATCGTCGGGTACGAGTTCGCCGCGATCCATGATCGCCTTGACCCGCCGCCCGGTTTCGGTGCCTTCGGTCACAGCAGCGCGCAGCATATCTCCTGTAGAAAGCTGAGGGATCGAGTGGCGTTCGGCCAGGCGCTGCGCCTGCGTTCCCTTCCCTGCTCCCGGTGGTCCGAGCACTATCAGTCTCATTGTCTCTTCTCACCTCTTGGATAGCCACGAGGGCGATGGCGGCGGTGATTCCGATGCACCGAGTACCGTTTGGAGAAGCCCTGCACTTGCGCGCAGGCCGGCGCTGACTGTGTTGGCGGACATGATATCCATGCTTCCAAGTCTGGCGCCGGAGCGAGACCGCTCCGGCGCCGAACTCCTTAGCGGCTCGATCCGCCGTACACGATGCCATTCGGCCGATCGCCGACGGGCACCGTCCTGACGACGTCCTGGCTCTCTACGTCGATGATCGACACTGTGTCGTCCGCAATGTTCGTTACGAACACGTAAGCCCCGTCCGCCGATGCCGACACGCCATGGGCGCCACCCCCGGTGGTGATCGTCTTCACGACCTCTCCCGTCGCCGTGTCGATCACGGACACCGTGTCGTTCGGCTCCGCGTCGGTGCCCTGGTTGGCCACGTAGACGTAGGCTCCATCCGGGGTCGCGAACATCTGGATCGGGTTCGGCCCGACGTCGATCCTGTTCGTCACCTCGCGGGACGAGGTGTCGATGACGGCCACCCGGTTCTCGTCGCGCAGCGAGACGTAGACCTGATCGCCAGACGGCGTGAACCCGACCTGTACAGGCGCTGCGCCCACCGGGATGCGCGCAACTTCCGTCAGGTCCTGCGTGTCGATGACGGAGACCGAGCCGTCCTCGACATTGGCCACATAGAGCTCGCTCTCATCCGGGCTGAGGCGCAGCCCGTGCGGATAGGCTCCGGTCGCGATGCGTTCGATCACCGAAGCCGCCGCGAGATCGACGACCGCAATTTCGTTGCCGCCGGAAAGCGAAGCATAGGCGCGCCCGTTGCCGTCGGCGACGACATGCGCCGGATGCGCCCCGACTTCCAGAGTGGCGACGGGTTGCGACAGTCGTTCCGGATCGAGCACCACCAGAACCCCTCCGCCCGCATCGGTGTCGGCATGTCCATCGTCAGCCGATCCGTGCGCGTGATCGGCGGCAGGTCTCCCGACCGCCAGCAGCAGATTTCCGTCCGGCGTCAGATCGACATTGTGCGGCGACACCCCGACGTCAACGGTCTCGACCGAACCCGTGCCGAGATCGATGGCGCTGATCGAATTGCCGCCCTCGTTGGCGGAGTAGACGGTCCCGCCTGTCTGGCCGAGGGCGGTTGGTGCCTTGCCGGCGTTCGTCTCCAGCCATGCCTGCATTTCAGCGATCTCGCCCTCCTGCGCCGCGATGATCTGGTCCGCCCATGCCCTGGTCTGCGGATCGTCGCCGTATTGCTGGACGATCTTCGCCATGTCGATCGCTCCCTGATGATGCGGGATCATGCCCCGCACGAAGGCGACGTCCGGGTCGTCGGCCATGACACCTTCCATCATCGGTCCGTGCATTTCATTCATCGAGGCGACGTAGGCCTGCGTGAAGTCGGGAGCGCCGGAAAGGCTCGTTGCGGCGCCACCGGCGCCGGGTGCGGCCATTCCGCCGTGCATGCCCCCCTGCATCATCTGCTGCATCGTCTGCATCATGGCCTGGCCATGCTCGGGCATTCCCTGCATGCCGGGCATCTGCGGCCTGGGCGCGGGTGCCTGTTCCGCCTGGGCGGGCGGGGTTGCCGGGTGGTGGGTGTCATGTTCGGCCTGGGCGAGAGCCGCGCCCGGCAGGCCCGCCAGCAGGCTGACGGAAAGAACGATTGCAGTTCGGTTCATGGGTTTTCATCCTTTGGCACCGGAGCGCCGGCGTCACATTCGCGGACGCGGGCCTCCGAAAGTTCGTCTGGGCTTGAGGTGCGCGCTTGCCGGCGGTTGCGCCGGAGCGGCCGTCATGCAGCGATAAGACGAGGCGGCCTCAGGATTCCTTCGGGGGATCGTTCCC
Organism: Paracoccus panacisoli; assembly: GCF_042435015.1. NCBI lineage: Bacteria > Pseudomonadati > Pseudomonadota > Alphaproteobacteria > Rhodobacterales > Paracoccaceae > Paracoccus > Paracoccus panacisoli. The sequence continues at coordinate 48,477 of NZ_JBHMQU010000007.1, forward strand.
ACGGGTCACGGTGCATGACCCTGAACGGTTCACCATTCACAGACGGCCCGAACGTCAGCGGCCCGACGGGAACGGCGGCGATCAGACAGGTCTGACAGCAGTCGGCCAGCATCTGGCCGCCGCCATCACTCTCGCAGCCTGCAGATGTCGCTGCCCCGTGATCGCCGGACATGTGATGTTGGGCGCAGTGGCTTGCCGTCGCAGCGCTCTGTTCGCGGTGGAGGGCGTGTCCGGTCGGGCTGGCATGCGCCACGCCCTGCAGAACGAGGGCGCTGACGGCAAGCAACAGGAGGCCGATCGCAAACTGGCGCAATCGGCCGCATCCCGTCGCGAACGCAACTCTCGAGCGCCCGCTCATGAGCCACCTGCCTTCTCGGTGTCGAGCCGGGGCGATGCGCCGCTGAGGCGGGCAAGGCCCATGGCTCTCGGTTTGTGCTGCATCGGATCGGTGGCAAGGTGGACGGTCATGTGGAGGCGCCTGGCTCAGATTTCCTGCGCGCCGAGGTAGCGCCCGAAGGTCTGGGTGGTCGGACCGAACAGGAGCACTTCATAGGCTTCGGGGTCGACGCCGGAAAGATCCATGCCGGGCGAGCCGGCAGGCATTCCAGGAACGGCAAGTCCCGTTCCGGAGGGCCGCTCGGCCAGCAAGCGGCGGATCGCGGTGGCTGGCACATGACCCTCCACCACATAGCCGTCCACCTCGGCCGTATGGCAGGAGGTCAGCTCGGCCGGCACGCCGAGCCGCTCCTTGAGGCTGAACACATCGTCCGAGTTCACCACCCGCACCGGGAAGCCCGCGGCTTCGATATGCTCGATCCAGCCACCGCAGCAGCCGCAGGACGGATCCTTGGTGACGGTCACGAGCGGCAGGGCCTCGGCCCGGGCCCAGGCCGGCATCGACAGCAGGAACGGAAGTGCGGCGGCCGCCGCGAGAACGGCCCGCCGGCTGATGGTGTGATCGTTCCGCATCGTCAAACCTTTCTTCGTGGACTCCATCATCTCATCGGCCCGGTCCGAACGCGACCCACGAACGGGTGAGAATGCGCCTGCGCGCCGCGGCATGATGTCGCCTGTCGGATGCGCTCGCGGGATCGGCCGCCGATGCCACCCGGTCATCACAGCTTCACCCTCCGCAGCCGTGACGCGTTCGCGATGACACTGACCGAGGACAGCGCCATCGCGGCGGCGGCGATAATCGGCGACAGCAGGATGCCGAAGAACGGATACAGCACGCCGGCCGCGACCGGGATACCGAGCGCGTTGTAGATAAAAGCGAAGAACAGGTTCTGACGGATGTTGCGCATCACCGCCTGCGACAGCCGCCGCGCACGAACGATGCCGGTGAGATCGCCCTTCAGCAGCGTTACGCCCGCGCTCTCCATTGCCACATCCGTCCCTGTGCCCATGGCGATGCCGACATCCGCGGCGGCCAGCGCCGGCGCATCATTAACCCCGTCGCCGGCCATCGCCACGACTTCCCCGGCCGCCTTGTGCCGCTGCACGACTTCGCTCTTCTGATCGGGCAGGACCTCTGCCTCGACCTCGTCGATGCCGAGCTGGCGCGCGACCGCCTTCGCCGTTGTCCAGTTGTCGCCGGTGAGCATGACCACGCGGATGCCTTGGGCCTTCAGCGCGGCAAGCGCTTCAGGCGTGGAGGGCTTGACCGGATCGGCGATGGCGAAGATTGCGGCGACCTCTCCGTCCACGCCCATGAAGATCGCGGTCGCCCCGTCTTGGCGCAGCCGGTCAGCCTGCGCGGCCAGCGGCGTCACATCGACCCCTTCTTCGGCCAGGAAGTTTGCGTTGCCGAGGGGAATGCGCTTGCCCTCGACCGTGCCATAGGGGCCCTTCCCGGTCGGCGAGTCGAAATCCGCAACCGGTGCGGTCGCGATCCCCCGCTCCTCTGCCGCGCGCACGATGGCGAGCGCCAGCGGATGCTCGCTCGCCCGCTCGACGCTGGCGGCCAGGCGCAGCACCTCCTCCTCGGTAAGACCGGCAGCGGGAACGATGGCCGTGACGGCGGGACGCCCCTCCGTCAGTGTGCCGGTCTTGTCGACGATGATCGTGTCGACCTTCTCCATGTGCTCGAGCGCCTCGGCGTTCTTGATCAGGACGCCATTCTGCGCGCCGCGGCCGACGCCGAACATGATCGACATCGGCGTCGCCAGACCCAGCGCGCAGGGGCAGGCGATGATCAGGACCGAAACCGCCACGACCAGCGCATAGGCGAAGCGCGGCTCCGGGCCCCAGATCGACCAGGCGATGAAGGCGAGCACCGCGACCACGATCACCGCCGGCACGAACCAGCCCGACACCTGGTCGGCAAGTCGCTGGATCGGGGCACGGCTGCGCTGTGCCTCTGCGACAAGCTGGACGATCTGCGACAGCATGGTGTCGCGTCCGACCTTGCGGGCCTCGATCACCAGCGCGCCGGACTGGTTCATGGTCCCCCCGATCGCCCGCGAGCCGACCTCCTTGGTCACCGGCATGGATTCGCCCGTCACCATCGACTCGTCGACGGCGCTGCGGCCTTCCAGCACCTCGCCATCCACGGGCACCTTCTCGCCCGGCCGCACCCGCAGGCGGTCGCCGACATGGACAGTGTCGAGCTGCACCTCTTCTTCGGTGCCGTCATCACGGATGACCCGTGCGGTTTTCGGGGCGAGATCGAGCAGCGCCCGGATTGCGCCGCTGGTGCTTTCCCGCGCCCGGAGTTCCAGCACCTGTCCGAGCAGCACGAGCACGGTGATGACCGCTGCGGCTTCGAAATAAACCGCGACCGACCCGTCATGCTGGCGGAAGGCGTCCGGGAAGATGTCTGGCGCGAGCGTCGCAACGACGCTGTAGATCCACGCCGCCCCCGTGCCCATGGCGATCAGGGTGAACATGTTGAGATTGCGCGTGACCAGCGACTGCCAGCCGCGCTGGAAGAAGGGCCACCCGGCCCACAGGACGACCGGGGTCGCGAAGAGCAGCTGGATCCAGTTCGAGGTCTGCTGATCGATGTAGCGGTCCAGCCCGAGGAAATGGCCGCCCATTTCCAGAATGAATACAGGGACCGTCAGCACCAGCCCGATCCAGAAGCGGCGCCGCATATCGATCAGTTCGAGATTGGGCTCCGCCTCGAGGCTGACCAGCACAGGCTCCAGCCCCATGCCGCAGATCGGGCAGGATCCCGGCCCCACCTGCCGGATCTCTGGGTGCATGGGACAGGTGTAGATCGTCCCCTCGGGCACGGGCTCGGCCTTTGCCGCCGCAGCGGCCGGGTCGAGGTAGCGGTCCGGCTCGGCCAGGAACTTCGCGCGGCATCCGGCCGAGCAGAAGTAATACGGCCGCCCCGCATGCTCGGCCTTGTGCTGCGTCGCATGGGGATCGACCATCATGCCGCAGACCGGGTCCTTGACCCGATGCACGCTGTCTGTCGGAGTCGCCTCCGCAGCGTGCGAATGCTCCGTCCCGTGGTGCCCCGAGTGAGCATGCCCGTGTTCGTGAGAATGTCCCGGCCCGCGATGCTCATGGCCGCCGACGCGAGAACTGCTCTCCATGTGGAGGGGGGCAGGGTGTTGGTCTTTGCTCTTGCTGGCCATCATGTACCTCGTCCGGGAAGTGCCCGAGAATCGTCCTCATTCGTCCTGCACCTTCCTGTCGTTGGAAGGTCAAGAGTAAGCCGCCAGGCGGAAGCCGCGGCGTCAGTGTTCATGCTGGGCGCTCCCTTCTTCCGGTCTTGCCCGCACGGCCTGCCGGGACTTCGCCTTCGGCCGCGTAACATCGATCTCGGCAGCTCCCTCCTCAACGGCAAGGCAGTATTCCTCGATCTGCGTGGTCGAGAAGTAGACCTTGAACCGGTCGCGCAGGAGGTTGTTCACCTCCCTCAGCACCCGCTCGCCATCCTGCCAGTCTCGAACGCAGACGTGGCTCGAGAACACGTTGCGCCCGGACGTCAGGCTCCAGGCATGGACGTGATGCACGTCCGTCACGCCGTCCAGCTCCCGAATAGCCGCGATCGCAGCCTCGATATCCAGATCCTCCGGGGTGCCTTGGAGCAGGATGTGCAGCGACTCGCGCAGGATGCCCCAGGAGGCCCAGAGCAGGACCAGCCCGAAGGCCATGCCGAGCAGCGGGTCGATTGCGAGGAAGCCGGTGAAGCGGATCACCAGGGCCGAGATGATGATGAGGAAGCTGCCAACGAAGGTCTGCAGGATGTGCCAGTAGGCGCCCCGCATGTTCAGGTTGTCCTTCTGGCGCTCGTACAGGAGCCAGAGGGCGACAAGCTCGGTGGCGATGCCGCCCGCTGCCGCGATCAGCATCGGCGTCGTGGCCAGCTCGATCGGCTCCATGAGGCGCATCGCGCCCATCCACAGCACGAAAATCGCCATGCCGGCGAGAAACAGGCCGTTGAAGAGCGCGCCAAGGATCTCCGCCCGGATGTAGCCGAAGGTGCGGGCCGGGCTGGACTTCCGCTCGCCCAGACGCATCGCGACCAGGGCGATGAGCACGCCGCCCACGGCCGAGAAGGTGTGGAAGGCATCGGACATGACGGCGACCGAGCCCGTCCAGATGCCGATCCCGAGTTCCACGATGAAGTAGAGGCCAGTGAGCCAGCCCGAAATGACGAGCGCTTTGCGATCACCACTCGCGGGCAGGTGGCCCGCATGGCCGCCGTGAGACATCGACATGGGTTCGCCTCCTGTAGACCGCGCTCCATGATCCTTGTG
>NZ_JBHMQU010000007.1:53225-57390 GCF_042435015.1 Paracoccus panacisoli
TGCGGCGGCCCGAGTCCTTACTGCTGACCCGCGTTCTCCTCGATCCAGGCGGTCATTTCCTCGATTTCCGGGCCTTGAGCGTCGATGATCTTCTGAGCCATCGCTTTCGACTCCTCGTCATCGCCATACTTCAACTCGACCTCGGCCATCGCGATGGCGCCGGCATGATGGGCGATCATCCCGCAGTGGAAGGCGAGGTCGGGATCCTCGATAGCGTGGGTGGCCATCATCGGACCGTTCATCTCCATCATGGCCTGCATCGAGGCTTGCTGGGCCTCATCCATGCTTCCATGCCTCCCATCATGCCGGACACGTCCATGCCCTGCATCATCCCAGGCATCCCGGACTGCTGGATCGCGTCCTGGCAGCCCTGCGGCAGGATCGACAGGTCGGGCATGGGACCTCCCTGTCCCGCCATGTGGCCAGCCTGCCCGCCTGTCCCGCTCTCCTGAGCGAAAGCCGCGGGCGCGGCGAGAAGGGCAGCAACGACGGCGGCGAGTTCAAACTTGCGCATAAGGGTTCTCCTTTGATGTAACTGGTTTCGGTGGGGATCAGGCCGCCATTTTCCGGCAGCTCTCGGCGCACCGGCGGCACGCATCCACGCATTCCTGCATGTCGCCGACCTGCTCGCAGCTCCGGGCGCATTCCTCACAGATCTCGGCACACTCACGGCAGAGATGCTTGTGATGACTGGTGCCGATCAGCATGAAATTCGCCGCGGTCTGGCAAATTTCGGCGCAGGCGATCATGAGCCGGAAGTGCTCCGGCTCGACATGCCGGCCACCTGCCTCAAGACAATGGTTCATGGCCATGCTGAGGCAAGTGCTGTGGCAGCTCAGGCATTCGTCGATGCAGCTCTGCATTTCAGGGGACATCTGGTGCATTTGTATTCTCCATCTTCGGAAAGCGCCGGGAAGAGAAGCAGCAAGCGTGGCGCTCGGCACTCGCAGCCAGCGATGACACGAAAAGACTTTCCTGGCGTCTTCAGACCGTCTTCTCATCCCTCCGGCGCGAGCGACGCCAGGCAGCAAGGCGCGACACGCGCTCACGATGGGTAACGATCAGATCAGATGGTGGTCCCGCGGCGGACGGCGCGGCCCATCCGGGGCAAGCCCGCTGAGCAAGGAGACTGGCATCACAAACTTCTGATCGCTCCTGCGCGGCTCTTTCAGATCGGCGGTTCGGCCGGGGATCAGCGCTGCCAGGCACGCATCTCCGCAACAGGCGAGCGTGTCATGGTTGTCATCGCTGGGCTCCTCCCCCACAGCCATCGAAGGAGCGTGATGCGGGACGGGGTCCGCCACGTTCGTCGCCGTCGGCGAAGATTCGGCGTGGACGGAGATGTGGGCATGACTGTGGGGCACCAGACTTCCGGCCGCCGCGCCATGGGCGATGAGCATGGCAGTTGCAAGAAGCGCCAGTGCGTTCGCAAGCTTCTGCCAGACGAATCCGGCTTTCGTCCGGGGGGTCCGCCGTTGCATCCTGTGGGAACGGCCGAGGAGGCGAAGTGTTCCGCTGATCAGGTGCTGCCGACATGCGTTCAGACCGTTTCTGCCATCAGTCTGCCGAAGTCACCGGCGACGAACAGCACGCGCGGATCGTGTTCCTGCAGGACTGGCTCGCCCAGCATGCCAAATGATGCTCCGGATACCAACCCTCATCGGCCTCACCGCCTCCGCGCTCATCGCCACCTGGATCCTTGTCGGGCTGCGGGCGGATGCGGAGAATGCCGAGACGATCGCACTGGGCCGCACCATTTACGAGACCCAGTGCGCCGCATGTCATGGCGCGCAGCTTGAGGGGCAGCCGGACTGGCAAATGCCTCTGCCCTCCGGGCGCCTGCCGGCTCCCCCGCACGACGCCACCGGCCACACATGGCATCATCCGGACGACATCCTGTTCCGGATCGTCAAGGAAGGCACCGCCGCCATCGTGGGAGGCGGATACGAGAGCGACATGCCCGGGTTTGCCGATGTCCTCAGCGACGCCGAGATCCGGGCCGTGCTCGCCTACATCAAGAGCACGTGGCCGGAACGCGAGCGGAGCTATCAGGCCGAGACGAGCGCGCGAGGCCGATAGATGGGTGGTCGGCGCGGTGTGGCAGGACATCATCCTCCTTGGGGTACGTCATTGTCGAGCTTGTGGCTCACGAAAGGGGCCTCCGTAGAACTCCTCTTCGGTGACACTGCATTCTTCCCGCCCCCAGAAGCCGTGCGCGGGTGCAGCAGGCGCAACCAGTGCCCTCGACGACGTGGACGGCCAGCACGGCTGCAGCCCGTAGCGAAGGAGGCCACCTGAGGTGCAGCCCAGCCCAGCGCCAACACCAGGTCACGTCGACGTGAGACACTTCGCCTATCCGTCTCACGCAGGCGTTATGGGTCATGATCTCCATTGTTCTTGAAGGGCAGCAGTGGGCAGCTAGTATCGCAATGAAAACAATAGCGAAAGGTGGGACATGACACAGGCAGATCGATCGAGCGGGCGCCGACAGTTCTTGACCGGACTGATGGCCACGGCGCTCGTCCTTCCGGCCGGACGGAGTTTCGCACAGAATATCGACCCTTATACCGGAATGCCTGTCTACGGGTCCGCCGGAGGGGCGGCCCCCGACCTCGGCGTGTTTCAGGTAGACCCGGACGCCGATCAACGCCGCAATCAGTCGTCATTTCGCGCGTGGCATTGGAGCGATTTCTATCCGAGTCTGGGAAAGGGCGTCATCCTTGCTGATGTGACCTCGCGGGCGCTGCATTACTGGTCTGCCGACGAATCGGTATACTTGTTGTTCCCTACAGCGGTACCCGTATCCGAGGATCTGACCCGCAGAGGAAAGACCGAGATCGTCAGAAAAGCGGAAAACCCTCCGTGGACCCCGACCCCGAGCATGCGCGAGAGAGATCCTTCGCTGCCGCAACGCGTCGAAGGAGGCGTGCCAGAAAATCCGCTGGGCGTCCGCGGCCTTTATCTTTCATGGCCTGCATATCTGATTCACGGAACCCACGACACCCGGAAGATCGGCCGCAAATCGTCGAACGGATGCTACGGTCTTTATAACGAGCATGTCCTGAAACTCTACGAGGTCGCCGAGATAGGCACACAGGTCGCGGTCTTCTGATCTACCATCGAAGGGCGGAGCCGGAGACATCTCCGGCCCGCCCTCACCTACGAGCCATGATATCAGGGGTAAATCATCACCGGCACCCCGAGGCGCAGCATCGCGAAGATATCTTCGACCTCGTCGTCGCTGACCGTGATGCAGCCCGCCGTCCAGTCCCGCTTCTGTCTGACCAGACGCTTTCCCTCCGGCCCGCGGCCATGGATCATGATATCACCGCCCGGATCCAATCCGAACTGCTCCGCAAAAGCTCGGTCCCGCTCATTCGGATAGGAAATCCCCACTGAAAGATGGTATCGACTGCGGGGATTGAAACGGTCGATGTAATAGAGGCCCTCCGGGGTCTTTCCGTCGCCTTCAAACTGCTTGTGGCCGATGGGCTCGTTTCCCAGTCCGAAGTCATACGATTTCAGGACCGTCTGCCCGCTGAGCAGGTACATTCGGCGCCGCTCCTTCTGAACGACGACCTGTGTCACCGGAGGCCCCAGGTACCTCTTCAAGACGGGGGGTTGCGTGCCGCACGCGGCCAGAGCCGCGAGCATCGTGAGCGAAAAATGACGGCGGTTCGGTCGAAGCATCGGCAATTTATATCATCCGGAGATTATTGCGCGGCGGCGTAGTGCGAGAACACCTCAACCGAGCCATCCCGCTTAACAAGATTGACGTCGTAGGCTTTACGCTTGTTTTCGGGTCCCATCCCGGGACTGCCATAGGGCATTCCGGGAACCGCGAGCCCTGCGGCATCCGGCCTCTCTTTCAGAAGGCGCTCGATGTCGGCCGCGGGGACATGGCCTTCTATGAAATAGCCGTCGATCTCTCCCGTATGGCACGACAACTGACTGGTCGGGACGCCCAAGTCCATTTTGTGCCGGATCAGAAGAGCACCGTAGCGTTCCTCGGATGTCACCTCGAAGCCGTTCTGGCGCAGATACTCGGTCCACTGGGAACAGCATTCGCAGCCGGTCCCTTCGACCACATGGACCGTTCCGCGGATAGTGTCCCACGCCGTGGTGTAGGAGCGCCGACCTTCGGAGAGGTCAGGGCCTGATCAGG
>NZ_JBHMQU010000008.1:0-7581 GCF_042435015.1 Paracoccus panacisoli
GGGCGCGCGGGCCTCGGGCCGACGGCGGCAAGCCGGGCGGACCCCGGCCGTTCGCCGGCAAGCCGGCGGGGGGCAAACCCGGCGGGAAGCCCTTCGGCGGCAAGCCGTCGGGTCCGCGTCCGACCGGGGGCAAGCCCACGGGTGGCAAGCCGGGCGGGCCGCGCGGTGCCGCACCGGGCGGGCGCCCGGGTCCGGGCGGTCCGCGTCCCGGCGGTCCCCGACCGAGCGGTCCGGGCAAGCCGCGCGGGCGGGGCTGACACGAGAGAAAGACGAGGGGGCGCCGCAAGGCGCCCCTGTCGATTCGGGGCGATGAAGGCGGGAGTCAGCGCGGGCGAAAAGCTCCATGCCGCTCGCGCGTCGATGGTTCCGCGCGTGTGGCCTGTTTTACCCCCGTTCGTAGTCAAGTTTTCGGCACGACGCCGCGCAGGCGGCGGGACTCCAATCATTTCCAGCGGCTTCGCCGACACGGGAACCCGGTGCCCCGCAAGGTGTTGGCGAATATGCAACAGTGGCGCCTGACCCGACCGATTGCCGGACTCATCGGCTTTCCAACATCGGGCAGTTATGCGACTGTCGCTTCGATGCTGTCGGGCAACCGGCAGACTTCAAAAAAGTACGGAGCATGATCATGACCAAATTCGCTACCTTCGCCCTGGCCCTGGGCCTGTCCGCTTCGACCGCTCTGGCCGGTGGCTATGTCGCCCCCGTCGTGGACGTCGAGCCCGTCGTCGTCGACACCAAGCCGGCGTCGACCAACGCTGGCCTGGTTGTCCCGGCGCTGCTGCTGCTGGGCGTTATCGCCGCCGTTGCTTCGGACAGCGACGACGACGACGACGACGACACCCCGGAAACCCCGGCCAACTGATTCCTTTCAGGATCAGCTAATGATCAGGGCCAGTCGCAAGACTGGCCCTTTTTCATATCCAAGCGGTTCCGGCACGAAAGACGCTCTCCACCTGTCGCAAATGAAAAGGCCCGCGCAGCGGCGGGCCTTTTCGTCAACGAATGGGAGCGATCAGTTCCGCAATACCTGGATCGTCGCGTATCCAAGCGCCGGGCCGATCCATTGCCGCGATACGCCCGATCCGGGCAGGTAGCTGTTCTCGAACCGGACGCCGTGTCCGGCGCAGCGTTCGACCATGACGCCCGCCTTCGGGCCTGGACCAACCTCGCAATCGAAGACCAACGGCCGCTCCAGCCCGTCGCCGCTGTAATAGCGCATCGTACGGCGCGCCGGACCCGACCGGCCAGCGGCCACCAGTGCCGCCGTGCCACTTGCTTCAGCGACCGACAGATCGTTGCCCAGCCCGCGCGTGCCCGACAGCATGAAGCCGCGCATGATCACCGCCTGTTCGTTGCTGGTCATGTAGGTGCGGGTTCCGGCAGGGGCATTGTTTCCGGTCATGGCCATGACCTGCGTCGTGCCCATCCCCTCGAGACCGACCATGATCAGCGGCCCGGGGTTCACCGACAGGGCCTCGGCCGCCATCCGCGAGGGATCGGGGGCCGGCTGCGGAGACCGATCCTGCTGCCGCTGCGCGATGATTTGCGTCAGGGCCGTCCGTGCGATCGACAGCGACGAGGTCGAGGTCTGTTCGCTGCCCGAATTCGCACTGGAACAGCCGGCCACGAGCGCGAGGAGCGCCAGCCGGCAGCCGAGATTTCGCCAATCTGCCATCATCGCCAGAACCTTCCCCAGCCGTCGTAGAGTTTGGTCGAGTGACTGTCGCGAATCGTGTCGTACAGCCGTCCCTCGACCCGGACCCGCTGCCCGCCATCGCGGTTGAGCGAGCTGAGCGTCCCGCCCACGGTCTGCTTGCTCGGCGTGCCGAGCGCCCAGGACATCGGGATGCGGACGGAAACACCCTTGTCGAACGAGCCCTCGCCATATTCCTCGGCCGAGAGGTCGGTCTTGGTGGCGTAGGCGCCGACCGACCAGCCGCTGGCAAACTCGCGCGTCAGGCTGACCGTCGCGCCGGTGTCGCCGGCCAGATACCTGCCCACGTCGAGCTGTCCGACGAAGCCGTCGCCGAACTCGTAATAGGCAGAGACGTGGCCGGTGGTCACCTCGTAGTCGAGGAAGCCGAAGTTGTCGCGGTAGTCGCGCTTGCGGACGCGGTTGACTTCGGCACCGAGTGCCAGCCGCGAATTCACCGGCTTCCACAGGATCTCGCCCGAGACGCCGCCATACATGTTCTCAAGCAGGCCGACCGTGACGCGGGCATAGGTGGTGTCAGTCGGCCGGGTATTCCAGTTCAGCGTCATGTAGGGGATGCGGGGCTGCTTGTTGCCCGAATACATCCGCCCGTCCGAGCGCACCCGGTAGACCCCGTTGTTGCGCGCCGCGATCTCGTCATCGTCGAGGGCCAGATATTCGTCCACGCTCAGTCCGCCGGGTGCCTCGCGGTCGGCGTTGCCGAACAGGCGCTGCCGCACGGCGCCTTTGGCCGTCAGGCCCGGCACGATCTCGTAGCTAGCCCGGGCGGTCAGCCCGATGTCATAGCGGAACGGCTGTTCGGGGTCGAAAAGGCCGGTGTTCAGCGACGGGCGCAGCGACCATTGGAAGCGCGGTGCCACGCCGGGGGACAGGACCAGCCCGGCCGGACGGGGCTCGGCGTCCGTCAGCGCCGCGGCGGCGGCGATCTGCCCGGCCTCGGTGTTCTCCAGCCGCTCGACGTCGGCGCGCCGCATGGTCACGGACGAGGTCGGCATCCCGCCCTCGACCGAGGTCACGACGAGCGTGTCGACCGACGGGGGCAGGGCCCTCGTCATCAGCCGCGCGGTGCGGCCCACGGCCTCGGCCTGCTGGATGTAACGGTTGTTGCGGATGCGGACCTCGGCGCGGTTGGCGGTCAGCACCATCGACTCGAGCGTCTGGCCTTCCTTGGCCAGCGCGTCGCCGAGCGCCTTCTGGATCGCCGGTTGCGCGGTGGGATCACCGGCCCAGACGCCCGACCAGCCCTCGGGGTCTGCCGACGGCGCCACGCGCACGCGAACCGGCGCCGGCCCCTTTTCCAGTCCCGACGGGTAGGGTGCCCGGCGGGGATTGAGCGTCATGCTCGCCTGAATGCCGAAGTGTTTGCCACCCAGCACGTAACCGCCGATCTCGTAGTTCTCGCCGGCCTGCCAGCTGAACCCCAGATTGACGTTGTTCTTCAACGGCTCCTTGTCCGAAAGCCAGACAGCGCGGGGACAGTTTTCGGCGTCGCCGGTCTCGCACGCGTAGTCGTCGCCCGAGTATTCGGCCAGCAGGGTGAGCTTGTTGGTCGCTTGCCACGACAAGCCGAGGAAGGGCGCAGCCTCGCCCTTGAACCACTGGTCGGTGTTGAGAGAGCCCCCGGTGCCCTCGTCCGGGGCGCCCCGGTCCCCGAACGGAGACCCAATCCCGCCGCTCGAGGCGAGTCGGCCCCAGCCAAGACCCGCCGAGACCCGCAGCCGCGGGGTCACGGTCTTGGTCGCCACGACATATTCGGACGAATAGAAGCCGGTGCCGACGAAATCCTGCAGACCGACCGCGACCGAGGGCTGCCAGCTGCCCTCGCGCTCGTCGAGCAACAGGACGCGGACATCGAACGAGCGGTCGCGGACGTATCCCCGCTTTTCCTCGGTGCTGTCGAATTTGCCGTAGCGCAGAGTGGCCGACACGCGCGGCAGGACCTGGAATCCGATGCCTGCGCGGCTGCCGAGTTCGTTCCACGACAACGCCGCCGACAGCGTGGCGTCGGGCAGCGCCTCGGCGGTGGGCGTGTCGATGATGCCGGGCATCCCGTAGCGGTTCAGCACGGTGCCGATCATCGGGTCGGCCTGCGCGGGGGCGACCCCGGCGGCGACCGGCACGACCAGCACCAGCGCCACCGCCGGCAGGGCCGAGGCGAGCAGGCGGCGGCGGGCCGGCGAGCGGTGGCCCGGCAGGGTGGGGGGTGGGTCGGCGAGGGGGCGGCGCGGCGTCATGCGGTCGGTCCTTCTGAGCGGGCTGGCCGGTCCGCCCCGTCCGGCGCACGTAGCACCAAGGGGCGGTCAGGATCTTCGGCAGCGGATGGGCGGCAGCGCGCCGCCCGCCCGAGTGGTCTTGGCCGGTCGGTCCCGGCGAAACTGTCGCACCGGCGCGCCCCGAGGGGACCGCCGGCGGGTCGGGTCAGGCGCCGGGCTTCGTCGCCGGCTTGGCGGACGCGGCCGCCTTGGCGGCGGTGGGCGAGGCGCAGCCGGTGAAGGTCCGGCCGTTCGCGCGCAGCGTCGCGGTCATCGGCTGGCCGCCGCAATCCTGGCCGCGGATGTTCAGCGCAAAGGCGGTGTCGTTCAGCGTGCCCACGTATTCCACGCCCTTGGCATAGGCGAGGCGCTGGACGCTGACCGTCGCGGCCTTGGCGCCCGGGCGCTCGAACTTGACCGACTTGCCGCTGACCGTGGCGCTCCACCCCTCGCCGCCGGCGGTGAAGCTGTTGATGTCCAGCGTCTCGGCGTCGGCGGTGGCGACGCGGGTGCGGTCGCCCGCGACCTCGAGCGGCTGCTGGGTCGGCGAGGCGCCGGTCGGCTCGGGGATCGAGGGCTTGGGCGGCGCGGCCGGGGCGGCGGGCGCCGCGACCACCGGCTCGGGCTTGTCCCACGGCATCCGGAAGTCCTTCATGGCCTGGTCGTCGCAGGCCGCCAGCGCCAGCGGCGCGGCCAGAATGATGAGGCGAAGTCGCATCGGTTCGGTTCCTGTCCCGTGCAGGCCCGCAGGACCTGCCTTGTTTTGCTGACAGCCTTACGTCACGCCGGGCCGCCAAGACAAGCGCAAGCGCCCGCCACCGGCAGGATCGCGCCCGGCTGTGGCATCAACACTTCGCGGGGTCGTGACCGCGCCCGCGGGTCAGCAGTTCGGCACGTTCACCGCCAGCCCGCCGAGCGAGGTCTCCTTGTACTTCTCGCTCATGTCGCGGCCGGTCTGGCGCATCGTCTCGATCGCCGCGTCGAGCGGCACGAGATGCGCCCCGTCGCCCCTGAGCGCGAGGCTTGCCGCCGACACCGCCTTGATCGCGCCCAGGCCGTTCCGCTCGATGCAGGGCACCTGCACCAGCCCGCGCACCGGGTCACAGGTCATGCCCAGATGATGCTCGAGCGCGATCTCGGCGGCGTTCTCGACCTGTTCGGGCGTGCCGCCCAGCACCGCGGCCAGCCCCGCCGCGGCCATCGCGCTGGCGCTGCCGACCTCGGCCTGGCAGCCCGCCTCGGCCCCCGAGATCGAGGCGTTGTGCTTGACCAGCCCGCCCACCGCCGCCGCGGTCAGCAGGAAATCCCCGAGCTGCGCCCGGCTGGCCCCCGGCACATGGTCGAGCCAGTAGCGGATCACCGCCGGCACCACGCCCGCGGCCCCGTTGGTGGGGGCGGTGACGACCTGCCCGCCGGCCGCGTTCTCCTCGTTCACCGCCATCGCATAGGCCGACAGCCAGTCGTTGACGACGTGGGGCGGGGCGAGGTTCATCCCCCGCTCGGCCAGAAGCGACTGGTGGACGCCATGCGCCCGACGGCGGACGTTGAGGCCGCCGGGCAGGGTGCCCGTCGCCGCGAGGCCGCGGTCCATGCAGTCCGCTATCACCTGCCAGATCCGGTCGAGCCCGGCGTCGATCTCGGCCGCGCTGCGGCGGGTGCGCTCGTTGGCGCGCTTCATCGCGGCGATCGTGAGGCCCGAGGCCTCGGCCATGGCCAGCATCTCGGCCGCGGTGGCGAAGGGGTAGGGGACGGCCGCCGCCGCGTCGCTGCGCCGGTCGCCCGCGCGCTCGGCCAGTTCCGCCTCGGTCAGCACGAAGCCGCCGCCGATCGAGTAGTAGGTCTCGCGCAGGATCACGTCGCCCTGCGCGTCGGTGGCCATCAGGATCATCCCGTTCGGATGCCCCGGCAGCGGCCGGTCGAAGTCGAAGATCAGGTCGCGGGCCGGGTCGAAGGCGAGCTGGCCCAGCCCCTCGGGGCTGACCGCGCGCTGGCTTTCCAGCGCGGCAAGCGCGGCCGCGGCGGCCTCGGCGTCCATCGTCTCGGGGGTCAGCCCGGCGAGGCCCAGCATCACCGCCCGGTCGGTGGCGTGGCCCTTGCCGGTAAAGGCAAGGCTGCCGTGCAGGCTCGCCCGCAGCCCGTGGGCGTGGAACGGCGCGGCCCTGAGCGCCTCGAGGAACCGCGCCGCCGCCACCATCGGCCCCATCGTGTGCGAGGAGGAGGGGCCGATGCCGACCTTGAAGAGGTCGAAGACGGACAGGAACATCGCGTGGGCCTCATGGATCAGGGGGCGGGGCGGGGTGGTCAGGGCGACGATAGGCCGCAGCCCGACGGTCGCCAAGTGGCGCGAAAGGGGGAGGCTTGGGGGCGCGGCGGAGGCGGCTGCGCGGCGGCGGGTGCGCCGGTTTGCTGGCGAGCCGCGGGGTCTGCACCCGATCCGACCTCCCCGGCTGCACACGGAGCGGCTGCCCGGACCGAGCCGCCATCCTCGCCCAGCGAGTGGTTTGCAGAGTGCCCGGAAAATGGGCATATGGCTGCAAACTGCGGCAGGCCGCGCATCCGCGTCCGCCGCGCCACCCGCGCCGCCGCGTCACCGCTACCCCCCGCCGCCCCGACAGGTCCAAGTGCCACCCATGACCACCCGCCCGACGCCTTCGCCCGCAACCCCCGCGCCCGAGCCGCCGATCCGGCTTGGCGGGATCACGCTCGGGGCGCCGGTGTTCCTTGCCCCGATGGCGGGGATCACCGACCTGCCGTTCCGCCGCGCTGTGGCCCGCCACGGCGCCGGGCTGGTGGTGAGCGAGATGGTCGCCTCGACCGAGATGGTGACGCCGCGTCCCTCGACCCGCGCCGCCGTCCGCGCCAAGGCGATGGTCGAGGAGAACGGCGTCCCGGTCAGCGTCCAGATCGCCGGGCGCGAGCCGGGGCCGATGGCCGAGACGGCGCGCATCGTCGAGGGCATGGGCGCCGCGATCATCGACATCAACATGGGCTGCCCGGCCCGCAAGGTCACCGGCGGTCTGTCGGGGGCGGCGCTGATGCGCGAGCCCGACCGGGCGCTGAGCCTGATCGAGGCGGTCGTGGCGGCGGTCCCCGACCTGCCGGTGACGCTGAAGATGCGGCTCGGGTGGGATGCCGATTGCCTGAACGCCCCCGACCTCGCCCGACGGGCGCGGGACGCAGGCGTGCGGATGATCGTCGTGCACGGCCGCACCCGGGCACAGTTCTATGACGGCGCGGCCGACTGGGCGGCGATCCGCGCCGTCCGCGCGGCGGTCCCGGACCTGCCGCTGGTCGCCAACGGTGACGTGGTGGATGCCGCAAGCGCCAGCGCGGCGCGGACCGCGGCGGGGGCGGACGCGGTGATGGTCGGGCGCGGCGCGCAGGGCGCACCGTGGCGGCTGGCCCAGATCGCTCACGCGCTGCACGGCACCGCCGCGCCCCGCGTGCCGGTCGGCGCCGCGCTCGCCGACGCCGTCGCGGCGCACCACGACGACATTCTGCAGCATTACGGCGCGGCGCTGGGGATGCGCGTCGCCCGCAAGCACCTCGGCTGGTATCTGGCCGCGGCCGGGCTGCCCGACGCCGACGGCGCGCGCCGCGCGCTGATGGCGG
>NZ_JBHMQU010000009.1:0-69050 GCF_042435015.1 Paracoccus panacisoli
GCCGCCACCGCCCCGGTGGACGCCGCCTCGGTCGGCCGCCCGGCGGCGGTCGAGGCCGCGGCGCCCTCGGCGGTCGCGCCGCCAGCCGACGTGCCGCCGCCAGTCGCTACCCCCTCCCCTGCCGCAACCCCGTCGAATTGAGGTCCGCCCGATGCTGCTCACGCTTCTGAAGGTCACGTTCTTCTTCGGCGTCGTCCTCGCGGCGGCGCTGGGGGCGATGCACCTTGCGCAGACCGGGCACCCGCTGGTGCTGCAGTTCAACGGTGTCGAATACACCTTCGGCCCGGTGCAGGCCGCGGTGGCCGCGATCCTGTTCATCCTCGCCAGCTGGGTAATCGTCCAGCTTCTGCGGCTGGCGCTTGCGTTCATCCGCTTTCTCGCCGGGGACCGCACCGCCATCGACCGCTATTTCGACCGCTCGCGCGAGCGGAAGGGGTATCAGGCCCTGGCCGAGGGGATGCTCGCCGTCGCCTCGGGCGAGGGGCGGCTGGCGCAGGATCAGGCGTCGAAGGCCGCGAAATATCTGGACCAGCCGCACCTGACCAACCTGCTCGCCGCGCAGGCGGCCGAGACGGCGGGCGACGCCCGCCGCGCCGAAGAGGTCTACCGCGAGATGCTGGCCGACGCCCGGACCCGCTTCGTCGGCATCCGCGGGCTCATGCAGCAGAAGCTGGCGATGGGCGAGACCGACACCGCGCTGCGGCTGGCGGAAAAGGCCTATGCGCTCAAGCCCGCGCACACGGATCTGCAGAACACCCTGCTGACGCTGCAGACGCGCGAGCACGACTGGAAGGGTGCCCGCCAGACGCTGCGCGACAAGCGCAAGCAGGGCACCCTGCCGCAGGACGTCCACCTCCGCCGCGACGCGGTGCTGGCGCTGCAGGAGGCGTCCGAGGTGCTGGCGCACGGCAACTCGATCAGCGCTCGCGAGGCGGCGATCAGCGCCAACCGCGCCTCGCCCGACCTCGTACCGGCGGCGGTGCTCGCGGCGCGCAGCTACCTCGCGCAGAAGGACACCCGAAACGCCAGCCGCCTGCTGCAGAAGGCGTGGGAGGCGCAGCCGCACCCGGCGCTCGCCGCCGTCTACGCCGAGATCGTGCCGGACGAGACCCCGGCCCAGCGGCTGCGGCGGTTCGACGACCTGCTGCGTCACAAGCCCGACCACCCCGAGACGCGGATGCTGCGCGCCGAGCTGGCGCTCGCGGCCGAGGATTTTCCCGCCGCCCGCCGGGCGCTCGGTGATCTGGCCGAGACGCAGCCGACGACCCGCTCGCTGGCGATCCGCGCGGCGGTCGAGCGGGGCGAGGGCTCTGACGACAGCGTCGTGCGCGGCTGGCTGGCGCGGGCGATGAACGCGAGCCGCGGGCCGCAGTGGGTCTGCGACAACTGCCACAACGTGATGGCCGACTGGGCGCCCGTCTGCGACAGCTGCCACGGGTTCGACACGCTGAGCTGGCGCGAGCCGCCGGTGGCGGCGCGGATGGCGGGGGCGAGCAACGGCGTCGAGATGCTGCCGCTGATCGTCGGCCGCCCGGCCGGGTCCGAGGCGCACGTCGACCAGAGCTTCACCGAAGCTGATGCCTATGCCGAGGGCACCGACGCGCCCCGCCACCTGCCCGGACCGCGGCCCGCCGCACCGGCGGCGCAGCCGGCGAGCAGCCCGGCACCCGCCAAGCGCCGCACGACGCGGACCGAGGTCCCGAGCGTCGCCCCGGGGATGGTCCCGCGCGAGTCGGACTACGCCCCCTCCTCGACCGTCACCGATCCCGAGCCGCTGCGCCTCGACCCCGCCGCGCGCCGGGGCGGCGAGACTGCGACCGTGGTCACCGTGACCGAGGTTTCGCCGCCGCCGGCCGTGGAAATCACCCCCCCGCCGGCCTCGGCCAGCGACCGTGTTACGGCGGCCGAGTCCAACAAGACGCCCGCGGCGTCTCGCGCGGCCGCGCCGGCGCCGGTTGCAGACGACAGCGGCAACCCGCCCGTGCGCCCGGACGTCGAGCCGCCGCTCGCCGAGGCGACGGATTCGCGCTGACCCCCTTTTCCCCCGCGCGGGAAGGTGCTAACCCGCGCGGCACGCCGCAGTAGCTCAGCTGGTAGAGCACGTCATTCGTAATGATGGGGTCGGGGGTTCGAGTCCCTTCTGCGGCACCACTCCTCTGAAATTCCATCGCGTCACGCGTCCCTTGGGGACCGGCCTGCACACGACTGCCGGTGCGCCGGTCGCGATGCGAAAAAGGGGGCTGTCTGCCCCCCATCGCCCTCCGGGCGATTCCCCCCGAGGATATTTCGACCAGGAGAGAACGGACTACCGCGGGGCGGCGTAGACTGCGGCCCAGAAGACCGTCTTGCCGTCCGCGGCGACGGCGTGGCCGATGCCCATCTCGCGCAGCTGCGGCAGCAGGATGTTGGCCCGGTGTCCCGGGGACTGCGCCCAGATCGAGAGCACCTGGCCGCCGGCGAAGGGGCCGGCGGCGATGTTCTCGGCGGTGATCTGCGGGCGGTAGCCCAGCGCCTTGACCCGCTGCGACGGGCCGCGCGTGGTGCTGCCCTGATGCGCCATCAGCCCGCGCCGGGCCATGTCGCAGGCGTGCGCCGCCGCCGCCGCCGCCAGCCGCGCGTCGGCCTTGACTGGTCGCAGACCCCGCGCCTTGCGGTGAGCGGAGGTCACGCGCGCCGCCTCGCCGTTGTCGGCCCGGGTCGTTGAAACGCAGCGGGCCGCGCCGGGTTGGGCAGCCTGCGCGGAGGCCAGATCAACGCGGACCTTCACGGTTTGGGCCGCGCCGGGGTGGGCGGCGAACAGCGACGCGCCGAGCATCACGGCCAACAACATCTTCGCCTGATTGGATTTCCTGCACATGGGGCTTCCTCCTCGGGCAACGTCACGTCTGATCTCAGCACACCAAGAAGGGTTTCATCCTCTGTAAATTACCACTCTAAATTGTTTAGAATTTGTATAGCTCCAGCTCTACTGGCCTATGGGTTCCATCCTCTGCCCGCCCCGCCGTCACGCCTGACGCCGCGTTCCGGGCGTACGAAAGAGACAAGAACTTGCCCCGCTGCCGCAGTTTGTCTCATGCTGCGCGGACCTTGGGGGATAGTGAGGAGGGAGGAGCCGGATGTCGCGCTTTGCAACCATGGCCGATCGGGACCGCATCGAAGCCGAATCGGCCTATGCCGACCGCGACCTGCCGAAGACGATGTACCGGTTCCTGACCGCGACGCGGGACCGCTTTCCCACCCGTCCGGCGCTGTCCTTCCAGCTTCTGTCCGACCCCCGGGCCGCCGCCCGCACGCTCAACTGGACCGAGGTGCACGAGCGCGTCACCGAGACCGCCAACCTCTTCCGCAAGCTCGGGGTCGGGCCGACCGACACGGTCGCCTATCTGCTGCCGAACAGCCTCGAGACGCCGATCGTGCTGATCGCCGGGGCCACCGCGGGCGTGGTCAACCCGATCAACCCGCTGCTCGAGCCCGAGCACATCGCCGGCATCCTGCGCGAGACGAACGCCAAGGTGCTCGTGACCCTCAAGGCCATGCCCAAGACCGACGTGGCGCAGAAGGCCGCGGCGGCGCTGGCGCTCGCCCCGAACGTCGAGACGGTGCTCGAGATCGACCTCGCCCGCTACCTGACCGGGGTCAAGAAACTGCTCGTCCCGCTGATCCGGCCGCGGGTCAAGGCGACCCACAAGGCCCGCGTGATGGACTTCGAGGCCGCGGTCTCGGCCCAGCCGCACGACCGCCTGACCTTCGACGACCCGGCCAAGGACCGCGTCGCCGCCTATTTCCACACCGGCGGCACCACGGGGATGCCGAAGGTCGCGCAGCACCGCTATTCGGGGATGATCTACAACGGCTTCCTCGGCGGCGAGCTGCTGTTCGACGAAACCGACGTGCTGATGTGCCCGCTGCCGATGTTCCACGTCTTTGCGGCCTATCCGATCCTCATGTCCTGCATCCACTCGGGCGCGCACATGGTGATGCCGACCCCGGCGGGCTATCGCGGCGACGGCGTCTTCGACAATTTCTGGAAGCTGATCGAGCGCTGGCACGCGACCTTCCTCATCACCGTGCCGACCGCCATCGCGGCGCTGATGCAGCGCAAGGTGGACGCGGACGTCTCGTCGCTCAGGACCGCCATCTCCGGCTCGGCGGCGCTGCCGGTCGAGCTTTACAACCGCTTCAAGGCCGCGACCGGGGTCGAGATCGCCGAGGGCTACGGGCTGACCGAGGCGACCTGCCTCGTGTCCTGCAACCCGGTCGACGGGCTGAAGAAGGTCGGCTCGGTCGGGATCCCCCTGCCCTACACCCATGTCCGCATCCTGCGCAGCACGCAGGCGGGCTATGAGGACTGCGGCACCGACGCGATCGGCGAGATCTGCGTGGCCAACCCCGGCGTCATCGAGGGCTCGACCTACACCGAGACCGACAAGAACCGCGACCTGTTTGCCGAGGGGCGGTTCCTGCGGACGGGCGACCTCGGGCGGCTCGATTCGGACGGCTATCTGTGGATCACCGGCCGCGCCAAGGACCTGATCATCCGCGGCGGCCACAACATCGACCCGGCCGAGATCGAGGACGGGCTGATGTCGCATCCCGACGTGGTCGGCGCCGCCGCCATCGGCCAGCCCGACAGCTTCGCGGGCGAGCTGCCCTGCGTCTATGTCCTGCTGCGCGAGGGCGCGACCGCCACCGAAGAGGATCTGGCCGCCCACGCCCGCGCCCATATCCACGAGCGCGCGGCGGTGCCCAAGCACATCGACATCGTGCCCGAGCTGCCGCTGACCGCGGTCGGCAAGGTCTTCAAGCCCGAGCTGCGCCGCCGCGCCATCGCCCGGGTGCTGGACGCGACGCTCGCCGATCTGGGCGGATCGGTCGCCGAGGTCGTGGACGACCGCAAGCGCGGCCTGACCGCGCGCATCGCCCGCGCCCCCGGCGCCGACGAGGCGGCGATCCGCAAGAAACTGGGCGAGTTCACCGTCGCCTGGGAATGGGCCTGAGCCTTGGGGGGCGGCGCCTGAGCCGCCCGCCTGCCCTGCCGGCCGTTCGCCGCGCGCTCATGTGACCTCGGCGGCCTCGCGCCGCCTCTAGCTCTCAGCCCCCCGTGTCCCTCCCGCACCGCCCGCCGCGTCATTCGCCGCCGGGGCGGTGCTCTGCATTGACGCCACCGGCCCCGGCGCGATAGCAGGCCGCGACCGAGTTCCGGCCTCGCCGGATTGAAAGGGAACACGGGGGACGGGCGCCTGCCCGCAGCCGTGGCTGCCCCCGCAACTGTGCGCGGATGGCGGCGCCGACACGCCACTGGGGACCGCACCCCCGGGAAGGCCGGCCGCCGCGATGATCCGCAAGCCAGGAGACCTGCTCGGTCACCACCCTTTTGCCGGCGCGGGGCGTGCGGGCAAAGCGGCCTGCCGCAGCGGTGATCTTTGCTGTCTGCGGGGTCGCACCGATTCCCGGACCACCACCAACCGCGGGCCGACCGCCCGCCCCGTCCACGGGAACCGCCTGATGCCCTACGTCCCCCCTGCCCCCCGCCTGCTCGCCGCCACCGGCCTGCCGCTGATCGCGGCACTCGCCATGCCCGCCGCGGCGCGCGCCCAGGTCGCCCCCGAGCCTGCCCCCGCCACCACCCCCGCTGGTGTCACCGCCGTCACCCTCGACCCCGTGGTGATCTCGGGCGGCTTCTCGCCGGTCGAGGCCGACGCCTACGGCCGCGCCGCCACCGTCGTCACCGCCGAAGAGCTTGAGCAGCGCGGCACCGCCACGGTGCAGGACGCGCTGCGCGGCCTGCCCGGCGTCTCGATCACCGCGACCGGCGTCTCGGCCGGCAGCATCCGCATCCGCGGCGGCAATCCGAACCACACGCTGGTGCTGATCGACGGCGTGAACGCCGCGGGCGGCGACCAGCCCTATACGTTCAGCGGCCTCGACCTTACCGATGTCGAGCGCATCGAGGTGCTGCGCGGCCCGCAGTCGGTCTATTACGGCTCGGCCGCCGCCTCGGGCGTGGTCAACATCATCACCCGCAAGGCCGACCGCACCGGCGGGCGGGCGATGATCGAGGGCGGCAACGGCGCCGCCGGCGCGCTGAGCTACGCCACCGTCACCGACCGGCTGCGGATGCAGGTGGACGCCGGCTACCGCGAGGACCGCAGCTCCGACGTCTCGAAGGGCGATCCCGGCGACCGCGACGGGCTGCGCCGGGCGACGCTGGCATTCTCGGGCGACTGGCAGGCGACCGACGACCTGAAGCTGGGGTTCGCCACCCGCCACGCCGAGGAGCGCTATTGGTACGACGCCACCAACTTTGCCGCGACCTCGGCCAGGGACTACCTGCGCGACGTCGACTACTGGGCCGACCGGCGCG
Organism: Paracoccus panacisoli; assembly: GCF_042435015.1. NCBI lineage: Bacteria > Pseudomonadati > Pseudomonadota > Alphaproteobacteria > Rhodobacterales > Paracoccaceae > Paracoccus > Paracoccus panacisoli. The sequence continues at coordinate 6,365 of NZ_JBHMQU010000009.1, forward strand.
AGCGGATCAACACCGTCTGGGGTGAGCTTGCGACGCTCGACGGGCGGCTGACCCACCGGCTCTCGTGGCAGGAGACGCGCACCGAGGTCGACAGCCACGACGATTTCCCGGTGGACAGCGAAGGGCGGCGCGAGGCGCTGAAATACCGCGCGACCTACGGTCTCGACGCCGCGGTGGCGGACGCGCGCCAGACGGTGGCGCTGGCCTATGACCACATCAAGGACCGCGCCTCGGGCGGGTCCGACTGGAACCTCGACACCGATTCGGTGGCGCTCGAGTATCGCGGCGCCTTCGACAACGGGCTGGATGTGCAGCTCGGCCTGCGCCGCGACGACAACTCGACCGTGGCCGACCAGACGACCTGGGCGGCCGGCCTGTCGTGGCAGATCGCGGGCACGCCCTACCGGCTGCACGCCTCGGCCGGGACCGGGGTGGTCAACCCGCAGTATTACCAGCTGCTCGGCGGCTACGGCACGGTCGGCAACCCCGATCTCGTGCCCGAGACGAACCGGAGCGTGGACCTCGGGCTGGAATACCGCCTGCCCGACGGGCGCGGCCTGATCGACGTGACCTGGTTCCGCGACCGGCTTGAGAACGCCATCGACTATTCTCGCGTGCCGCTGCCCGACGGCTCGAACTACTTCAACATCGACGGCACCAGCCGCCGCGAGGGGGTCGAGGTCGCCGCCCAGTACGAGGTCACGGACGCGCTGTCGCTGCGCGGCGCCTATACCTATCTCGACGCCCGCAACCCCGACGACAGCCCCGCCACCCGTCGCCCCCGGCATGAGCTGGGGCTGACCGCGACGCTCAAGACCTTCGGCGGGCGCGGCTGGGTGTCGGCGGACCTGCGCCACGTCGCCGACATGACGAGCGAACAGTACTGGGGCACCTACGCCAACGCGCGGATGCCCGATTTCACCGTGGTGAACATGGCGGCGAGCTTTGACCTGACCGACAGCGCGCGGCTGACCGGGCGGATCAACAACCTCTTCGACGCCGAGTATCAGGAGGCGTGGGGCTACACCGCCCCCGGCCGCGCCGCCTGGATCGGCATCGAGCAGCGGTTTTGACCGACCCCCGGCCCGCGCCCGCACCCGACCTTGCCGCGCCGCGCGCGGCGAGGCGCCGGGTGCCCGCGGGCCGTCCGCGGCTGGCCCGGCGTCCCCTGCGGGCACCGCGGCCTCTCGCGTTGCTCGCCGCGCTGCTCGTCCCGGCGCTGGCCGGGGCGGCCCCGGCGGCCCTCCCGCCCCCCGCCACCCCGCCCGCGCGGGTGGTGTCGATGAACCTCTGCACGGACCAGCTCGCCATGCTGCTGGCGGCGCCGGGGCAGCTCGTCTCGGTCAGCCACCTTGCCCGCGATCCGCAGATGTCGGCGATGGGGGCCGAGGCCGCGGCCTATCCGACGAACCGCGGCCGCGCCGAAGAGGTCTATCTGATGCGCCCCGACCTCGTGCTCGCAGGCACCTATGACGGCCCGCCGGTGGCGATGCTGGCCCGGCTGGGCGTGCCCGTCGTGACCCTCGCCCCGCCGACCTCGCTGGCCGAGACGCGGGCGGCAATCCGCACCATCGGGCAGGCGCTCGGGCGCGCGCCCGCGGCCGAGGCGATGCTGGCGCAGTTCGACGCCCGCCTCGCCCGCCTGGCCCACCCCGCGGGCGAGGGCGCGCCGCTGGCCGCGACCTGGGGGCCGAACGGCTATTCGGCCGGGGCCGAAAGCCTCGCCGGCGACGTGCTCAAGACCGCGGGCTTCGCGCTTCTCTCCGAGCGGTTGGGGATGGCCGGGTCGGGGACCGTCCCGCTCGAGACGCTGGTGCTGGCCGACCCGGCGCTGATCGTCACCGGCCGCCGCTTCCCCGGCGCCTCGCGCGCCGAGGAGACGCTGACCCACCCCGCGCTCACCCACCTGCACGCCCGCCGGATCGAGATCCCCGACGCCGACTGGGCCTGCGGCATCCCGCAGGTGCTCGACGCGCTCGCGACCCTCGCCGAGGCGCGCGCGGCGCTGCCCGCGACGGCAGGCCAGCCTTGACCCCGCGCCCCGCCCTGCTGCTCGGCGCGCTGGCGCTTCTGGTCGCCGTGCTGGCGCTCGCCTCGCTGCTGGTGGGCCCGGCGGGGACGCCGCCGGGCGAGAGCCTCGCCGCGCTCGTCTCGGGCGAGGGGCCGCTGGGCCTCGTCCTGCGCGAGATCCGGGCGCCGCGGGCGGTGCTGGGGATCATGGTCGGCGTCAGCCTCGGCCTGTCGGGGGCGGCGTTGCAGGGGTATCTGCGGAACCCGCTGGCCGAGCCGGGGCTGATCGGGGTCTCGGCCTCGGCGGCGCTGGGGGCGGTGATCGCCATCCAGCTTGGCGCCTCGGCGCTGGGGATGACGGTGCCCCTCGCCGCGCTCGGCGGGGCGCTGGGGGGCGTCGCGTTGATCCTGATGCTGGCCGGGCGCGGCGGCGGCAGCTTCGCGCTGATCCTCGGCGGGATCGCCGTCTCGGCGCTGGCAGGCGCGCTGACGGCGCTGGTGCTGAACCTCTCGCCGAACCCGTTTGCGGCCTATGACATCATGTTCTGGACGATGGGCTCGCTCGCCGACCGAAGCTGGGCCCATGTCGCGGCGGCGGCGCCGGTGATGGCGCTCGGCTGGGTGGCGCTGGCGCTGACCGGGCGCGGGCTCGACGCGCTGACCCTGGGCGAGGAGGCCGCGGCCTCGCTGGGCGTGGACCTTGCCCGGCTGCGGCTGACGGTGGTGCTGGGCACCGCCGCCGCGGTCGGGGCGGCGACGGCGGTGGCGGGCGCGATCGGCTTCGTCGGGCTGGTGGTGCCGCATCTCCTGCGCGGGCTCAGCGGCGGGCTGCCCTCGCGGCTGCTGCCGGCGGCGGCGCTGGGGGGCGCGGCGCTGGTGCTGGCCGCCGACGTCGCGGTGCGGGTGATTCTGCCCGACCAGGACCTGAAGCTCGGGGTGATGATGGCGCTGGTCGGCGCGCCGGTGTTCCTGCACCTCATCCGCCGCACCGAGGCCGGCAAATGAGCCTGACGCTCAGTGCCCTCACCGTCCGCCGGGACGGCTGCCCGGTGGTGGACCGGGTGTCGCTGGCGGTCCCGCCGGGGCAGTTCGTGGGCCTGATCGGCCCGAACGGCGCGGGCAAGTCCACGCTGATGCGCGCCGCGCTGGGGCTGATCGCGGCCGAGGGGACGAGCGACCTCGCCGCCCTGCCCCCCGCCCGGCGGGCGCGCCGCGCCGCGTGGCTGCCGCAGACGCGCGAGGTCGCCTGGCCGATCCCGGTCGCGGCGCTGGTGCGGCTGGGCCGCCGCGCCGACCCGGACCGGCGCGCCGACGCCCCGCCGGTGGCCGAGGCGCTGGCCGCGCTCGACGCCACCCACCTGCGCGACCGCCGCGCCACGGAACTTTCGGGCGGAGAGCTGGCGCGGGTGCTCATCGCCCGGCTTCTGGCGCAGCGCACGCCGCTGATCCTCGCCGACGAGCCGGTGGCGGGGCTCGATCCGGCGCATCAGCTCGCGGTGATGGCGCTCTTCCGCGACCTCGCGCGGCAGGGCCGCACGGTGATCGCCGCGGTCCACGAACTCGGCCTCGCGGCGCGGTACTGCGACCGGCTGGTGCTGATGGACCGTGGCCGGCTGGTGGCCGACGGCGCCCCGGCCGAGGTGCTGACCGCCTCCCACCTGCGCGACAGCTTCGGCGTCGGGGGCGCGTTCGTCGCCACCCCCGCCGGCCCGGCCTTCGTGACCCTGCCGCTCTAGACCCCCAGCGTCTTGCGGCCGCGCGCGACCAGCGCCTTGAGATCGTCGAGGCTCTGGTGCCCGAACACCGCCTCGTCCCCCGCGATCAGCGTCGGTGTCCCGACGAGGCCCATGTGGTCGGCGAGCTCGAACGAGGCGTTGATGTGCCGGCTGACCCGGTCCGACTGCATCTCGGCCCTGAGCCTGCCCTCGTCCAGCCCGACCCGGCGCACCACCCGCATCACCGAGGCCTCGGTGGCGCGTCCCTTGATGCCCATCAGCCCCGCGTGCATCTGCCAGTATTTCCCCTGCGGCAGCGCCGCGAGCGCCGCGCGGGCCGCGAACTCGGAGTCCTCACCGAACACCGGCCATTCCCGGAACACCACCCGCAGGCCGGGGTCCGCCGCGATCAGCCGCTGCATCATCGGCATGATGGTTTTGCAGTGCGGGCAGTTATAGTCGAAGAACTCGGACAGGGTGATGTCGCCCTTGGGGTTGCCCAGCACCGGCGCCGTCGGGTCGCGCTCGAGCGCGGTGCGGAGCGCCGCGGGCATCGGGTTGGGCCGGGCCGCGGTGGCGGTCTGGGCAAGTGCCCCGCGGGTCGTCAGCGCCACGCCGGCGGCGAGCGGCAGGGTCAGGGCGAGGGTCTGGCGGCGGGTCGGCATGGCGGTTCCTTTCATCGCGGGGCCTGCCGGGTGCAGGCCCACTTCTGCGCGGGGCCCCTTTGGCGGGGCCGGCGCGGTCACGGGCGGTCAGGGCGCCGCGGCCACGGACCCGATGGCCGGCCGGGGCCCTGACGCGGGCGGTCCCCCAAGGGCTTACGGGCATCGGCGCCGGGGGGAAAGTCACGATGGCTCCATCACCCGCCCGCCCGGTGCGGCGGCGCGCGCGGGGGCCGAACAGGGAACCCCACCGCGCGGTCGCGCGCTGACCCCCCGTACGAAAGAGGGAGGAGACCCGCATGACCACGACCCTGATCCGCTCGGCCGCCGTCCTGCTGCTGACCGCCGCCACCGCACCGATGGCGCTGGCGCAGGCCACGCCGGCCCCCGCCGCCCCGGCTGAAGCGCCCGCCGCGACCCCGACCGCGACCCCCGAGGCCGCGCCCGCGTCCCCGCAGGGCGCCCCCCGCGTCGGCATCACCCGCGACATGGCCGAGGCGGTGTTCAAGACCCCGGATGGCGAGTTCACCATCCGCCGCGACCAGACCCCCGGCGCCCGCCTCGAGGGGGACTGGGCGCTGACCAGCATGGACTGCCCGCCCTTCTGCATCCAGCCGATGAGCCCCGCCCCCGGCGTGACCACCGTGGGCGAGCTTGAGCTGATCGAGGCGATGAAGGCGGGCGACACGATCCTCGTCGATGGCCGCACGCCCGACTGGTTCACCGGCGGCACCATCCCCGGCGCCATCAACATCCCCTACACCCAGGCCGTCGAGCGGCTGAGCGAGCTCGGCTGCGAGCCCGATTTCGACGGCAAGTTCGACTGCGCCGAGGCGAAGAAGGCGATCCTGTTCTGCAACGGCATCTGGTGCGGCCAGTCGCCGACCGCGATCCGGGCGATGATCGACGCGGGCTATCCCGCCGACCGGATCAGCTACTATCGCGGCGGGATGCTTGCCTGGCGGCTGCTGGGGCTGACGGTGCGGGGCGGTGAGAACCCGGCGCCGGTCGATCCGATCGACGCGCAGGAGGTCTCGCCCGAGGACAAGGCCGAGCCGGGCGCCGCGGCGGCGGTGGACGCGGCCGATCCGGGCACGCCCGCACCCTCCGAGAGCGGCGCGGTCACGGTGACGCCGGCGGAGGCGCCGGACACCAAGAGTGAGAACCCGGTGGTGGACGGCACGGCCGAGGAAGCGGCCGACACCAAGGAAGCTCCGGCCGAGGACGGCGCAAAGCCCGCCAACTGACGCCACGAAGGGCGGCGCGGTGGCCCCGTCCGGGCCCCGCGCCGTCCCCGGTCAGCCGACCATCTTCCGCTCCCACCCCTGCGTCAGCTCTGCATCCGACCGCATCCGCGCGTCGTTCAGAAGCCGCCGGGCGGGGGCCGCCTCGCCGCAGCGGGCCAGCATCTCGAGCCCGTCGATCAGCGTCTGGATAACCTCGGCCGTCCCGGCCCCGTCGCGCAGGATGGGGCCATAGAACTCGCGGTAAAGCTCAGGCACATCCATCGCCGGGGCACGCAGTCGCGTATGCTCGACCACCTGCCGCGCGCCGGGGCGCTGGCCGGGCTCAGGGCCGCCGTCCCGTGGCGCGTGCAGCGTTTCGAGCACGCGGCTGCCGGCGCGCAGCACGTCCACCGCCGTGCCGGGGTCGTTCACCGCCGCCGACAGAGCCTTGCTCGCCACCTCGCTCAGCACGATCATCCCGTAGCGCAGGTCCTGGTCGAAGCTGCGGGTGTCGCCGATCTCGAACTCGTCGCAGAGGCTCGCGCCCACTTCCAGCGGCACGGGCTGCGAGACGCGCAGCAGCGGCTCGTCCCGGTGCACGTATTTGCCGGGCATCCGCAGGATCTCGACCTCGATCCCGTGCTTGTCAGCCAGGCCGTTCAGCCCCGCCATGTCGATGAAGCGCACATAGCCCGCCCGCTTGCCGACCAGCGCCGGCCCGGTGATCCCGCCGCGCAGCTCGACCGGGATCGCGCCCAGCGTCGGGCTGTCGCGATAGAGCGCCGCAGCCTCGTCGGCCACCGCCTCGATCCGGGCGATGATGTCGCTGACCCGGCCGAAGCTGTTGAGGTGGTCCACCCAGCGCAGCAGCGCCCAGGCGATCAGCAGGATGTCGATCAGCGCCGCGACGAACAGCAGCACCCGCGCCTGATCGGCGTAGAGCCCCGCCGACAGCCCGATGATCCCGACGATCGAGAACAGGAACGAGCCGATGAAGATCGACACCGCGTTCTGCGCCGCGGGGTCGGCGGCCAGCAGCGTGTTCGAGCGCGGCGTGGCGCTGGTGGTGGCCGACCCGTAGGCGCCGACGATGATCGACATCGAGAAGGTCGTCACCGTCAGCATCGACGAGGCGACGATGTTGAGCAGCGCATCGACCGAGCCCGAGGCGAGCTCGATCTCGGGCACATAGGGCAGGTACGGCCCGACCCACCACGCCAGCGCCGCGAGCGCCACGCCCGACAGGCTGAACAGCGTGACCCTGAGCCACATCCGCCGCAACAGCTCGCGCAGGCGCTGGCCCCAGTTGCCGTTCAGCCAGCGGTCCATCGCCTTACCGGGTGAACTTCTTGTACTTCACTCGCTTCGGCTCGATCGAATCGGGGCCGAGCCGGCGGACCTTGTCCTCCTCATAGGCCTCGAAGTTGCCCTCGAACCACTCGACATGGGCATCGCCCTCGAAGGCGAGGATGTGGGTGCAGAGCCGGTCAAGGAAGAAGCGGTCGTGCGAGATGATGACCGCGCAGCCGGCGAAATCTTCCAGCGCCGCTTCCAGCGCCTGCAGGGTTTCCACGTCCAGGTCGTTCGTCGGCTCGTCGAGCAGCAGCACGTTGCCGCCGGATTTCAGCAGCTTGGCCATATGCACGCGGTTGCGCTCACCGCCTGAGAGCAGGCCCACCTTCTTCTGCTGGTCGCCGCCCTTGAAGTTGAACGCCGAGGCATAGGCGCGCGAGTTCATCTGCGCGTCGCCGAGGTCGATCTGCTCGGCACCGCCCGAGATCTCCTCCCACACTGTCTTGTTGGCGTCGAGCGCGTCGCGGGACTGGTCCACAAACGAAAGCTGCACCGTGTCGCCGAAGGTGATCTCGCCCGCGTCGGGCTTTTCGGCCCCGGTCAGCATCTTGAACAGCGTCGACTTGCCGGCGCCGTTCGGGCCGATCACGCCGACGATGCCGCCCGGCGGCAGGCTGAAGTCCAGCCCCTCGATCAACAGCTTGTCGCCGAAGGCCTTGGTCAGGCCGGAGACCTCGATCACCTTGCCGCCCAGCCGCGGGCCGTTCGGGACGATGATCTGGGCGTTGGCGATCTTCTCGCGCTCGGACTTCGCCGCCATCTCGTTATAGGCGTTGATCCGCGCCTTCTGCTTGGCCTGCCGCGCCTTGGCGCCGGCGCGGATCCAGTCCAGCTCGCGCTCGAGCGACTTCTGCCGCGCCTTGTCCTCGCGGGCTTCCTGTTCCAGCCGCTTGGCCTTCTGCTCCAGCCACGCCGAATAGTTGCCCTCGTAGGGGATGCCGCGGCCGCGATCCAGTTCGAGGATCCAGCCGGTGATGTCGTCGAGGAAATAGCGGTCGTGAGTCACGATCAGGATCGTGCCCGGATATTCGATCAGGTGCTTCTGCAGCCACGCGATGGTTTCCGCGTCGAGGTGGTTGGTCGGCTCGTCCAGCAGCAGCATGTCCGGCTGTTCCAGCAGCAGCTTGCACAGCGCCACCCGGCGCCGCTCACCCCCGGAAAGGGTTTCCACGTCGGCGTCGTCGGGCGGGCAGCGCAGCGCCTCCATCGCCACGTCCACCTGGCTGTCGAGATCCCACAGGTTCTCGGCGTCGATCTCGTCCTGCAGCTTCGCCATCTCGTCGGCGGTCTCGTCCGAGTAGTTCATGGCGAGTTCGTTGTAGCGGTCGAGCTTGGCCTGCTTGGCCTTCACCCCCTCCATCACGTTGCCGCGGACGTTGAGCTGCGGGTCGAGCTGCGGCTCCTGCGGCAGATAGCCGACCGTCGCGCCCTTGGCGGCCCAGGCCTCGCCCGAGAAGTCCTTGTCGAGCCCGGCCATGATCCGCAGCAGGGTGGATTTCCCCGCGCCGTTGACGCCGACGACCCCGATCTTGACCCCGGGCAGGAAGTTCAGGCGGATGTTCTCGAACGTCTTCTTGCCGCCCGGATAGGTCTTGGACACGCCGTCCATGTGATAGACATACTGATACGAGGCCATGATCCGCTCCTGTAAGGTTGGCGGTTATCTAGGCCATCGGCGGCGTGAGTTGAAGGCGGCGTGCGTTGAAGGGGCCGGCGTCGAAGGCGGCGGGCGCGGTGGGCGGGGGCGGTCGCGCGCCCCCGCGCCGTTCAGCGGTCCAGGAAGCCGCGGATCGCCTCGCCGGCCTGGCCGATGTTGACCACCCCGTCCAGATGCCCGCGGGTGCCGTTGATCTCGACCACCTCGACCGGGGTGCCGTCGGACCGGATGATCGCCGCCGTCTCGCGCACCGCGTCGCCGGGGAACACCAGATCCTCGTCGGTGTGGACCAGCATCACCGGCACGTCGATGGCCTTGAGCCCGTCGTAGAGGCTCGTGCCCCCCGCCGCGCCCGCCGCCGCAGCCCCGGTGGCACCAGCGACGAACAGTTGGTTGGCCTTGATGAGATACAGCAGGTGGTTCGCGTCCGAGGTCGCGGCCCGCGCCGCGCCCCCGTCGCGCAGCGTCTGGACGACCTTGAACTCGTTGTCGAACGACGCCGCCGGGTCCGCCCCCTCGGCCGCCCATTGCCGCCCGAAGGTCGGGTTGGTCCAGTCGGGCGAGCTCGCCTGCAGGGTGATGATCTTCATCGCCGCGGCCAGCCCCGCGTCGGGCGGTGTGCCCTCATAGTAATCCCCGCCGTTCCAGTTGGGGTCGAGCCGCACCGGCGCGCCCCAGACGTCGAGCCACGCGATCAGATCGGCGTCGGCCCACCCGGACGAGATCACCGGGATCACCCGGGTCAGCTTGTCGGGATGCCGCGCCGCCCAGTCATAGGCCTGCAATCCCCCCATCGAGGCGCCCATCACCGCGTGCCATTTGCCGATCCCGATCTGGTCCATCAGCCCCTTCTGCGTCTCGACGAAATCGCCGATGGTCAGGATCGGGAAGTCCATCCCCCACGGCTTGCCGGTCGCCGGGTTCACCGTCGCGGGGCCGGTGGTGATGACCTTGGGGTTCTTGGCCCCGAGGTTCACCGGCGTGTCGGCCGAGACGACGAAATACTTGTCGGTGTCGATGGGCTTTCCCGGCCCGATGATCGCGTCCCAATAGCCCGGCGCGGCATCATCGGCCGCATATTTCCCCGCCGCGTGCGAGTTGCCCGAGAAGAAATGGGTGATCAGGATGGCGTTGTCCTTCGCCTCGTTCAGCGTGCCGTAGGTCTCATACCCCAGCGTCATCTCGGGGATGACCGCGCCGCCCTGGGTGGCGAAGTTGGTCAGGGTGAAGGACTGCTTCTCCACCAGCGCGTCGAGCGCGGCGGCGGGGCCGGCGAGCGCCACCCAGCCGATGAGTGCCGCGGCGCGCAGGGCCTGTCGTTGCGTGGATCGTGTCATGCGGGGCTCCTCTCCCTCTCTCCTCGCCGGAAAGTAGAGCCGCCGCGGCCGCCCCTGTCCACCGCTCAGGTGGCGGCGAGGCGGTCGAGCACCTTGTCGGTCCAGCCCGGCGCCGTGTCGTCCACGAACACGTCGCGGAAAAGCCACGTCGCATGGCGGCGCATCAGGTCCGGGTCGGGCGGCGCGGCGGTGTCGAGCGCCGTGGCGAGGTCCTCCGCGTTCCGCGCCCGCCGCGTCAGCGCGCCGTAGTCCGAGGCCCCGCAGGTGATGACCGCGCCGCCGCGCAGCTGCGCCTCGATCCCCACGCCCGAGTTGATGCAGACCGTCACCCGCGCCGCCGCGATCAGCGCGTCGATCGGCTCATCGAGCACATGGACGTGGCCCGCGGGGTCATGCAGCGCCCGCACCTGTGCCTCGAACTGCGGGTCGCGCGAGCGCGGGTGCAGCTTGATCACCACCGGCTCGCGCGGGGCACGGGCGAGGCACCCCGCGAGCATGGCGTGGGTGTCGAGGTCGGCCAGCGTCAGCACCTTGTCGCGCGGCACCTGCAGGGCGACGAAGATGCAGCCCGCGGGGATCTCGGCCTGCGGCGCGGGCTGGGGGTATTTGCTGACCCGCGGGATCAGGAACCGCTGCGCGAGGCCGTCGAAATACCGCCCCGCCTCATCCGCCGAGATCGCCGCCGGGTCGAAGCGCAGCCCGGCATTGGCTGACCAGCCGGAGTAGCCGGCCGGGTCGAAGCTGTAGAAGCCGGGCAGATACGCCTCTTTATAGAACAGGTTGTGCGGCCCGCGCCCGGTGCCGTGGAAGTTCAGCGTCCACACCCGCTCGGGCGCGAAGGCCCCCGGCCGGACTGCCACCGCCGAGCCGGTCGGGCGGATACCCTTCCGGGCCAGCAGCGCCGCCTCGAGTGCGCCGAGCATCCCGCGCCGCGGCTCGTCGCGCTCGGGGCGGGTGCGCGCCCACCACGGATAGTGCAGGTTGACCCGCCAGCCCGCCACGCCGTCTAGCGGATGTGGCGCGCGAACTCGGGCCCGAAGGTCGCCTCGATGAAGGCGAACTGCGGCTCGACCCGGCGGCGGATCTCGGCCCGGACCTCGCCGGGGCAGGACAGCGCGGCGTTCGCGGCGAAGACCTTGGCCGAGAGGTTGCGATAGCTGTGGGGGGAGAGGCCGCAATGCGCCTCGACCCGCGCCATCACCCCCGCCGGGTCCGCGGCGATGGCGCCGAAGGGCAGGATCAGCAGCCGCTCGGGGCCGAAGCGCGCGGTCCAGCGCGGCACATAGGTCGCATAATCGCCGCGGTCGTAGAGCACCGGGTCGTCGATCTCGGCCATCCACCCCGCGACGCCCTTGGGCGCGCGGCCCTTGCGGGTCAGGTTCATCTTGAGCTGGCTGATCGCCCGGTCCACCGGGTGGCGGATGATGTAGATGAACTTCGCCTGCGGCAGGAACGTCTCGACGAAGGCCACGCCCTCGTCGGGCAGGGTCGAATACTCTGGCGTGATGTCGCAGGGCTGGGTGCCGGCGGGGGCGGGGGCGAAGACCTGCTTGTACCAGTGGTTGGTGAACATCTCGCCGCGGGTGATCCGGTCGAGCCACTCGGCCATCTCGGGCGGCAGCGCCTCACCCTTCGCGGCATAGCGCTTTTCGAGGTTCTGCCGGGCGCGGCGGAAATGCCAGGGCAGCCACTGGAGATGCTCGGGCACGAAGCGGTGGTTGAAGAACTGCGCCTCCTTGAACGGCGGCAGCCACACCTGCGGGTGTTGGGACAGCATCTGGCTGAGCCAGGTGGTCCCGGCCTTCTGCGCCCCGATCCCGACGATCGAGGGCTTCTTCGGCGCCCCCTCGCGGTCCCACTTCGGCAGCGTCATGGCGCGCCCCCCACGCCCGGCGCCCCGCCCTCGCGCGGGGCCGGATAGCGCACCGCCGTCCACATGAAGCTGTGCGCGTCGATCATGTCCCGCGCGCCGAGGTCCGCCACCGCCGCCAGCGTCTCGCCCGCCATCTCCATCAGCGCGCCATAGACCCCGGGCGCGAGCGCCGGGTCATAGTCGAGCGCGAGGCGATGCCCGACGCAGCGCGCATAGGTCAGGCAGAAATCCGGCTTGAGCAGCAGGTTGCGATCCGGTCGCCAGAGGAACGGCAGGTAGGTCACCGTGGACCAGATCACCCCGTCCGCCGGCCCGAACCGTCCGAGCCGGTCGAGCGCGGTGACATCCCCCTCGGCCAGATCGGCCAGCGCCGGCAGGATGACATTGCCCCCCTTGCCGCGCAGCGTAACGGCCAGCCGACCCACGTCCTGCCAGTTGAGCAGGTCCTGCCCCTGGAACAGCTTCACCGCCCGCGCGGCGGCGTCGGGGGCGCGCGCCTCGGCCAGCGGCAGCGTCGCGGCCAGCCGCGCGGCCAGCGCGCGCTTGCTGCCGCCCTCGCCGTCGCCGCCATAGGCGGGGTCCGCGAAGCCGCCCAGAAAGGCCGCGAGGAACCGGCGCCGCGCGCCCTCGATCCCTACGAACAGCGGATCGGCCGCCCGCACCATCGCCTGCAGTTCGGCCAGCAGCCCCGCGCGGGTCGGGTGCTGGCGCGGCTCGTTCGCGCGGCCCACCACGATGCCGCGAAAGCCGCCCTTGGGGTCCGCCCGGACCCGCAGCATCGCATCCCCATAGGGGATGTCGGGCTCGGTCACAGCGTGCCCCACAAATCGTAGTCCGACGCCTCGTCCACCGTCACCTCGACCATGTCGCCGGGCGAGAGCGCCGCGAAGCCCTCGTCGATGAAGAGGTTGCCGTCGATCTCGGGCGCGTCGGCCATGGTCCGGCAGGTGGCCCCGCCCTCGTCCACCGCGTCCACGATCACCCGCTGCCGCATGCCGACCTTGGCCGAAAGCTTCGCCGCGCTGATCGCCTGGGCCTTGGCCATGAAGCGGTCCCAGCGGTCCTGCTTGACCGCGTCCGGCACGTGGTCGGGCAGCGCATTGGCCCGCGCCCCGCGCACGTTCTCGTATTGGAAGCACCCCACCCGGTCGAGCTGCGCCTCGTCCAGCCAGTCGAGCAGATACTGGAACTCGGCCTCGGTCTCGCCCGGATACCCCACGATGAAGGTCGAGCGCAGGGTGATCCCCGGCACCGCGGCGCGCCAGGCGGCGATCTCGTCCAGCGTCCGGGCGCTGGCCGCGGGGCGGGCCATGCGCCGCAGCACGTCCGGGTGGGCGTGCTGGAAGGGAATGTCGAGATAGGGCAGCACCCCGGTCCCGGTGGCGGCCGTCGCCTCCATCAGCGGGACGAGCTGGCGGACGTGGGGATAGGGATAGACGTAATGCAGCCGCACCCACGCCCCGAGCCCGCCGAGGTCGCGGGCGAGGTCGGTGATGTGCGCGCGGTGCCCGCGGTCCTCGGCGTGGCGCAGGTCCACCCCGTAGGCGCTGGTGTCCTGCGAGATCACCAGCAGCTCGCGCACGCCCGAGGCGACCAGCCGTTCCGCCTCGCGCACGACCGCATGGGCCGGGCGGCTGACCAGCCTGCCCCGCAGATCGGGGATGATGCAGAACTTGCAGGCGTGATTGCAGCCCTCGGAAATCTTCAGATAGGCGTAGTGCCGGGGCGTCAGCCGCACCTCGGACGCGGGCAGCAGGTCGATGAACGGATCGGGCGCCGGCGGCACCGCGGCGTGCACCGCATCCAGCACCTGCTCATACTGATGCGGCCCGGTCACGGCGAGCACCCTGGGATGGGCGCCGGTGATGTAGTCCGGCTCGGCCCCGAGGCAGCCGGTGACGATCACCCTTCCGTTCTCGGCCAGCGCCTCGCCAATCGCCTCGAGGCTTTCGGCCTTGGCGCTGTCGAGGAACCCGCAGGTGTTCACGATCACCGCATCGGCACCCTGATAGGCGGGGCTGATCGCGTAGCCCTCGGCCCTGAGGCGGGTCAGGATGCGCTCGCTGTCCACCAGCGCCTTGGGGCAGCCGAGGCTGACCATGCCGATGGTCGGCTGCCCGCCGCGGCCGAGGCTCTCGCGGTCCGGCCCGTGCGGGCGTGAGTCGTCGCCCAGCCGCGGGGCGGGGGCGAGGTCGGGACGCAGGTTCGGCGGATTGAGGCTCATGGCCCGCCTATAGCGCGCCGCGGCCGGAACGCAAAGTTGCGCGCGACGTTCCGCGCCTGTCGGGCCTCTCGCCGCGTGACCGGCGTGCCCGGCCCCCCAGCCGAAAGGACCTCGACCATGGCCGCCCCCAAGAACACCATCTGCCTCTGGTACGACGGCGACGCCGAGGCCGCCGCCCGCTTCTACGCCGCGACCTTCCCCGACAGCGCCGTGACCGCCGTCCACCGCGCCCCCGCGGACTTCCCCGGCGGGCATGAGGGCGACGTGCTGACGGTCACCTTCACCGTCTGCGGCCTCCCCTGCCTCGGGCTGAACGGCGGCCCGACGTTTCCCCAGACCGAGGCGTTCTCGTTCCAGATCGCCACGGACGACCAGGCCGAGACGGACCGGCTGTGGCAGGCCATCGTCGGCAACGGCGGGACCGAGAGCGCCTGCGGCTGGTGCAAGGACCGCTGGGGCGTCTCGTGGCAGATCACCCCGCGGGTCCTGACCGACGCGCTCGTCCAGGGCGGCGCGCCGGCGCGGCGGGCGTTCGAGGCGATGATGACGATGGGCAAGATCGACGTCGCCGCGATTGAGGCGGCCGTGGCGGGGGGCGGTGATTGAGGGCGGGGGGGGGGGGTGGCGGCTTGGCTGGCGTGACCCGCGGCAGGGCTGGTCGGAGCCTGCGCGTGGCTCGGCTTGGCTCGGGGTGTTGCGCGGATGGGGGCGCCTTGGGCCGCGAGGCGGCGTAGCTTGCGGCGGGGCTCAAGTGAACCCGACGGGGCTCCGCTTAGCTTCATCGCGGTGCGCGCTGCTACCCGGGCACTGCCCGCCCATGCTTACTGCTTGATTAGGACTCCACGTATGTTCGGCTTTGCCCCCTGCCCGGCCGACCCAACGTCTCCACCGCTTCCGTCAACCTCTGCTCGGCCAGACCTCCGGCTCGGACCAACCGTCCCCAAGCGACCGCCCGGCTGGCCTCACCCCCGAATCCCCCCCGACTCACCGCGACGCAGCGCAGCGGCTTTTCCTCGGTCTCGCGGCGGGGCATGATCGCGGCATGACCCAACGCCTCCGCCCTGCCGCACTCGCGGTCCTGACGCTGTTCGCCGTCCTCGCCGGTTGTGCCGACCCCGCCGGGGTGACCGGCGCGGCCCCCGGACAACCTGCCGCCCAGCCCGGACAACCCGCCGCCCCGACGGCGGGGGTGCGCCTGCCGACCGTGACCCTGCCGAGCGTCACCCTGCCCGCGGTCACCCGGCCCGGCGCGCGCCCGGCCGCACCCGCGCCCGCCGCCGCCCCCGCGGCGCCGCAGGGCCCGATCGTCATCCGCGACAACCGCGGCGGCAACGTCGTGCAGATGATGGCCTATCGCCAGCAGCTCGCCGCCTCGGGCCGCCCGGTCGAGATCCGGGGGCTCTGCAACTCGGCCTGCACGATGCTCGTGACCCTGCCGAACGCCTGTCTCGCGCCGGATGCGACGGTCGGGTTCCACGCCCCGCGGCTGCCGAACACCCAGGTGATCCCGCCGATCGTGGACCAGCTCATGGCCACGACCTACCGCAACGGCATCCGCGCCCGCTGGTTCAACGAATGGCGCCACTCGCTCAGCATCCAGTCGATCACCGCGCGCGAGTACGTGGCGCTCGACCCCATGACCCGGCTCTGCCCGCGCTAGGCGGGTAGCGGCTCGGGCATTCGCACGGTCAGCGGCGCCAGCGGGAGCGGCGCCACCAGCGGCTTGCGGTTCTTCACCTGACGCTCGACCAGCCTGCGGCTCTGCGCGCCGCGCAGCATCGGGCGCGCGGGCGCTGGGGTCGCCGCGCCCTCCTCGAGCAGCCCCGGGAAGATCGCCGCGATTTCGGCCAGAGCCTCGGGCGGGAGCGCCTGTCGGGCCATCGGGCCGAGATAGAGCGACTCGGCCTCGGCACCGTTGGCGAAGACGATCTCGTGGGCGTCGAACATCAGGTGCCAGTAGCCGACGCCCCCCGGCGCCGCGATCCGCTCGACCCCCGGCAGGCCCACCAGATGGACCGCCGCCACCAGCACCTCGGCCTGCCCCGTCATCCGCCCGGCGATGGGTGAGCGGACCAGCACCCGGTGCTGGGGCGAAAGCGTCAGCTCGCGCGCCGGCTGCCCGGGCCCCAGCGCCCCGGCGGCGATGCGCACCGGCGCCAGCCGCGGCGCCTGCGCCAGCTCGGCCCCCGACAGCCGCCGCCCGCCCAGCCAGCGCAGCGGCTGAAGCCCGTGGTCGCGCGTCAGCACGCGCTCGCCCACCCGCAGCGCCTCGACCGGGCGCGGACCGTCGGCCGTCTCGATCAGCGTGCCGGTGGCGAAGCACATCGCCTTCAGCCGGTTCTCATTGTCGCCCGAAAAATACGCGATGGTGAGGTAGGTGCTCTGGTCGATCGTGCCGATCGACAGCCGTTCGATCGTCCCGCCGGGGTAATATTTCTCGTTCTCCTTGGCGAACTGGTCGTATTCGATGGCGAGATAGCGTCGCGTCGTCCCGTCGCTGACCGTCAGCACCTGGTGCGAGCTGTAGAGATACATGGTCGAGCCGTCCGGCATCACCGTGGCGACCGTCGCGGTGATCTCGTGCATCCGGCTGATCGTCCAGGCGGTGCCGTCGAGCATCACCCGGTCGCCCACGAGGACGGTGCCCGCGCGCGCCGTCTCGACCGTCACCGGCTCGAGGATCGGGCCGAAGCTCAGCGGGGCCGGGTTCGGGCTGCCGGCATAGCTGTATTCGGCCATGACGGCGGGCGGCCCGGACAACTCGAAGAAATCATGGAGTGTTGCCGTCGCCACCTGCCCTCGCCCCTGTCCCCAGCCGCCGCTTGTCGCGCGACGTTCCGAATCGGGTAGCCGGGGATTGGTTAACGAAGGGTTAAGATAGTGGGGGCGTGGTTAACTTTTTGCGCGAAGCGCCCTGGGCCGTTACAACTTTGCCGCGATGGGGCCGCCCGCGCGACGGGCGTGCCGGCGATCCGCGTAGCCCCCCGAACGCCTCACTCCCGCAGCCGCCAACCGGTGAGAAAGATCCACCGCACCGCCACCAGCAGCACCGCGATCATCACCACCACCGCCGCGAGCGACAGCCCCACCGGCACGTCGGCCATGCCGAAGAACGACCAGCGGAACCCCGAGATGAGGTGCAGCACCGGGTTGAACGTGGCGATCCGGTCCCACGGCGCCGGCAGCATCGAGGCCGAGTAGAACGCCCCCCCGAGGAACACGAGCGGCGTGATCACCATCATCGGCACCAGCTGCAGCTGCTCGAAGTTCTTCGCCCACAGCCCGATGATGAAGCCCAGCAGCGAGAACGCCACCGCCGTCAGCACCAGAAACACCAGCATCCACACGGGATGGGCGATGTGGACGCCGACAAAGGCGAAGCTGGTGACCAGGATGATCAGCGCGATCAGCACCGCCTTGGTCGCCGCCGCGCCGACGAAGCCCAGCGCCACCTCGGCCCAGCCGGTGGGCGCCACGAGATATTCGTAGATCGTGCCCGAGAACTTGGGGAAATAGATGCCGAAGCTCGCGTTCGACACCGACTGCTGCAGCACCGTCAGCATCATCAGCCCCGGCACGATGAAGGCGCCATAGGCGATCCCCTCGACCGCCTGGATGCGCCCGCCGATGGCCGCGCCGAAGACCACGAAATAGAGCACGGTCGAGAGCACCGGCGAGGCCAGCGACTGCCAGATGGTGCGGAAGAACCGCGCCATCTCGTGTCGATACATCGCCCGGACCGATTGCCAGTTCATGCCGTGCCCCGCCCTGCATCCCGCGCCACGGCCGCATCCCCGGCCTCTGCGCCCGCAGCCTCGCCCAGCGCTTCCGTCACCGGCGGCGCGGCCGGCGCAGGACCCTCGTCCGCCGCCCCGGACCCGAGGCGCCCCGCGGCGGCCCCTGCGGCGCCGCCATGCTCGAGCAGCGCCATGAACACCTCTTCCAGAGAGGATTGCGTCGTCGCCACGTCCCGCACCGCGATCCCGCGCTCGTTCAGCGCCGCGAGCAGCGCCCCGATCCCGGTCCGCGCCGCCCGCGCGTCGTAGTCATAGTCCAGCCGCAGCCCGCCCGGCGCCAGCGTCAGCCCGGCCGCGATCCCGGGCGGCAGGCCCTCGGGCAGCGCCGCGAGCGGCCGGTCCAGCTCGACCGTCAGGCGCTTCCGCCCGAACTCGCCCATCAGCTCGGCCTTGGGACGCACCAGCAAGAGCCGCCCCTTGTCGATCACCCCGATCCGGTCGGCCATGTCCTCGGCCTCTTCGAGGTAGTGCGTGGTCAGGATGATCGTCACGCCCTGCGCCCGCAGGTCGCGCACCACCTGCCACATCTCGCGGCGCAGATGCACGTCCACCCCGGCGGTGGGTTCGTCGAGAAACAGCACCCGCGGCCGGTGCGACAGCGCCTTGGCGATCAGCACCCGCCGCTTCATCCCGCCCGACAGCTCGCGGGTCTTGGCGCCCCGCTTCTCCCACAGCGCGAGGCTGCGCAGAAGCTGTTCCAGATAGGCCTCGTCCGGCCCCTCGCCATAAAGCCCGCGGGTGAAGCGCACGCTGTCGATCACCGTCTCGAAGGGCTCGAGCGCGATCTCCTGCGGGACCAGCCCGATCAGCCGGCGCGCCGCGCGCCAGTCGGTGCGGATGTCGTGCCCGCCGACCCGGACGGTGCCGCCGGTCGGCACCACCAGCCCGCAGATGATCGAGATCAGCGTCGTCTTGCCGGCCCCGTTCGGCCCCAGCAGCGCCAGGATCTCGCCCGGCTCGATCGCCAGCGACACCGCGTCCAGCGCCACCGTGCCGCTGCCATACCGCTTGGAGAGGCGGTCCACCTCGATGATCGGGGGCATGGAGGCTCCTTGACTGGATCGGGCCAGAGCTAGGGGTGGTGGGGCGGGTTGTCCAGACCCGGCCCGGACTGCGCCGGGTTGTGGCCGAACCGTGCCCGATAGGCGCGCGCGAAATGCCCGCGCGAGCGCAGCCCCGCGGCGGCGGCGGCGGCGCCGGACCGGCCGGTCTCGGACAGGACGCGATGCGCGCGCTCCAGCCGGGCGCTGCGCAGAAGCGCCCGGAACGAGGTCTTTTCGGCGGCCAGCCGGCGCCGCAGGGTGGCGTTGCCAAGGCCCAGCGCCGCGGCCGCCTGATCCACGGTCCAGTCCCGCGCCGGATCGGCCGCCAGCAGCCGGGCGAGCCGCTGGCCCGCCCGCGCCCGCAGCAGCCACCCCCCGACCGGGTCGTCGAGCACCAGCGCGGCCAGCTCGTCCAGCCGCGCCTGCCGGACCGCGGGGCGCGAGGGCGCATCGGCGATCGCCTGCGCGGCGTGCCACAGTGCCGCCTCGAGCGCGCCGGTCATCGTCAGCGCCAGCCCGGGTCCGGCGCGGCGCGGCGACACGGGCAGCGCCGCGGCCCCCATTTCGATGATGAGCGCCCTGTACCAGCCGCGCTGCGGATCGGGGATGTTGACGGCGGTCAGCGGCGTGTCGGCGGGCACGATGAAGGCGTCGCCGGGCCGGCAGACCGCCGCCTCGTCCGCGCCGAGCCACAGCTCCTTGCGGCCCTCGAGCACGATCCCGACCGCGGGCTGCTCGGCCAGGATATCCGCGATCCGCTCGCGGCTGAGCGCGCAATAGGTGAAGAGACCCGGCCCCGCGCCGACCTTGCCGGTGCCGGGCACGGGTCCGGCCGCGGGCGGCGGGACCATCGCCCGCAGGCGGTTGATGAGCGTGAGCTGGGGATCGGCGATCGTCATGCGGCCGAGAGTGCCACCCCGCGCGCCCGCGCGCAGCACCCGATCGAGCGTTTCGGGACCAGAGTCGCGCGGGCCGGGACCACGCGCCTTCGCCCGCCCCGCTAGACCCGGACCCAGAGCCGGATCATCAGGAAAGGACATCCAATGCGCTTCACCCTCACCGCCGCCGCGCCCGTGACCGCGCTCGTGGCTGCGCTCGTGGCCGCAGGCCCCGCCGCGGCCGACGCCCCCGCCCTCGCCCATCCCGAAAGCGTCTTGATGGCGGGCGAGCAGGGCTTTGTCTCGAACCTCGGGCAGGCTCTCGACACCTCGACCCGGGACAGGGACGGCTTCATCGCCCGGATCGGTCCGCAGGGCGAGGTGCTGGACGGCCCCGCCATCCCGCAGCCCGGCACCCCGCTCGATTCGCCCAAGGGTCTGGCGCTGCTGGGCGGGCGGCTCTACGTCGCCGACATCGACCGCATCGTGGCCTTCGATCCCACGACCGGCCGTCAGCTGGCCGAATACCGCCCCGAGGGCGCGCGGTCGCTCAACGACCTCGCCCCGGCCGGCGAGCGTCTGCTGGTCACGGACTTCGAGGCCGGGCGCGTGCTCTCGCTCGACCCCGGGAGCGGCCGGTTCGACGTGATCGCCAGCGGGATCGGCGGCGCGAACGGCGTCGTGGCTGACGGCGACCGCGCCTATGTCGTGGCCACCGGCGCGCAGCTGGAAGGCGGCGTACTCACCCGCATCGACCTGACCAGCGGCGCCACGACGCCGGTGGGCGACATCCACGGCCGGTTCGACGGCGTGGCGCTGGCCGCGGACGGGGCGCTGATCGTCAGCGACTGGGTGGCGATGGGGACCCCGACGCCCGGCCGCATCCTGCGGGTCGATCCCGCCACCGGCGCGGCCGAGCCGGTCGCCGCCCCGGCGATGCAAGGGCCGGCCGATCTGGCCCGCAGCGGCGACCGGCTGCTGGTCCCGGTGATGCTGGAGCACCGCGTGGCGGTGCTGCCCGCGCCCTAGGCCCGGGGCGCGTCCGCGGCCGGCAGCGCCAGCCCGGCCATCGCCATCAGCGCGTCCGACCGGCCCTCGATCATCGCCTCGAGCCGGGCCACCGTCTCGGGCGGGTCGGCCTCGGGCGGGACCGGCGGCAGGAACTCGATCACCGAGCGGCCCGGGCGGATGCGCAGTCCCTCGCGCGGCCAGAACATCCCGCAGTTCACCGCCACGGGGTGCACGTTCAGCCCGGTCGCCGCCTGAACCGTCCCCACCCCGTGCTTGTAGCGCCGCCGCTCGCCCGGCCGGGTCCGGGTGCCCTCGGGATAGATGATGAGCTGGCCCAGCCCCTCGGGCCCGGCCATGCGCTCGGCGATCTCGCCGGTGATCTGGCGCATCGCCTCGCCGCCGCGGGCGCGGTCGATGGGGATGCAGCCGGCGCGGCGGGCGTAGTAGCCCATGACCGGCACCCGCATCACCTCGCGCTTCATGATGAAGCCGCATTGCGGCACGGCGTGCGAGATCGCGAGGATGTCGAGGAAGCTCTGGTGCTTCGCGGCGATGATCGCGTCGGTGGTGGGCGGCGTGCCGCGCAGCTCGACCGAGACGCCGAGGATGGTGCGCGCCGCGGCGAGCAGACGCCCGGTCCAGACCACCGGCAGCACATGGGCGTTGCGCGGGTCGCGCATCACCTTGGGCAGCCACCACAGCCCCATGACCAGCGTGACCCCGGCGATCCAGAGGTAGTAGACGGTCGTCCGCACCCGCCACAGCGCCGGCAGCGGGCCGGGGCGATAGGCGGCGGGATCGGCCGCCGGGCCGTGGTCCAGCGCCCAGCCGGGGGTCTCGACCCGCCGGGCCATCAGCGCACCGCCCGCAGCATCCGCAGCGCCGCGGCGCGGGTGGCGACGAAGCCCACCAGCACCCCCACTACGGGGATCAGCAGCGGCGCGAGCCAGCCCCAGCCGGTGAAGCCGAGCCCGGTCAGGAACCCGCCCGCCGCGTTCATGTCGGGCAGCGCCCAGACCGCGAGCATCCCGATCAGCGTGCCGCCCGCCGAGCCCAGCGCCACCCGGCGGGTGAGCCGGCGCACGAAGGCCTGCGCGATGGTCAGGTCGCGCGCCCCGATCAGCCGCATGACCCGGATCACCTGCCCGTTCGCCGCCAGCGACGCCTGCGCCGCAAGCGTCACGATCGCCGCCCCTGCGGCCCCGATCAGCGCCAGCGACAGCCAGCCGAGCGTCTTGAGCCGCGAGGCCGCCGCGACCAGCGGCCGCCGCCACTGGGTGTGGTCGTCCAGCACCGCGCCCGGCGCCTCGCCCTCGAGCCTCAGGCGCAGGGCGGCGGCGTCGAAATCGTCGTCGGTGTGGACCTCGATCAGCCGCGGCACCGGCAGGGCGTCCACGGGCACGTCGGGGCCGAACCACGGCTCGAGCAGCGCCTCGACCTCGTCGGGCGGCAGCAGGCGCCGCTCGGCCACGCCCGGCGTGGTCTCGAGCGCCGCCATCACCGCCGCGGTCTCGGCCTCGATCGCCTCGGGCGGGGCCGAGACGCGCACCGTCACGGTCTGCGCCAGCCCCTCGGCCCAGCGGTCGGCGAGCCGCCCGGTGGCCAGCGCCAGCGCCAGCGCGAACACCGCGAGGAACGCCATCACGCCCGCCGCGAACACCGTCAGCCGGGCGTTCATGCCGGTCGGCGGCACGATCCGGTCGGCGAGCCCCGCCTGCCGCCCGATCAGCCCCCGCCACAGCGTCGCCATGTCCAGCGCCTTGAGGTCGGCCCGCGCCGCCGTGCCGCCGCGCCGCGCGAGGTCGCGCATCCGCGCGCCCGCGTCGCGCAGCTTCGCGCGGCTGTCGCCACGGCGGTCCCCCGGCCCGCTCACAGCTCGGCCCCCGCGGTCTGCAACCGCCCGCCCGCGATCCTGAGCACCCGCGCCGAGACCATCTGCTTGGCCGCGCGGATCAGGTTCAGGTCATGGGTGGCGATCAGCACCGTCTTGCCCGAGCGGTTCAGCTCGACCAGCAACTGCAGCAGGCGCAAGGACATCTCCCAGTCGAGGTTTCCGGTCGGCTCGTCGGCCAGGATCACGTCCGGCGACAGGATCACCGCGCGCGCCAGCGCTGCCCGCTGCCGCTCGCCCCCCGACAGCGACGGCGGCATGGCCCGCGCCTGCCCCGTCATCTGCACCCAGGCGAGGAGGTCGCGGATCGCCTGCATTTCGATGGGCTGGCCCGCGACCATCATCGGCAGGGCGATGTTCTCGGCCACCGGCAGGTGGTCGAGGAATTGGGTGTCCTGATGCACCACCCCGATCCGCCGCCGCACCCCGGCGATGGCATCGCGGCCGAGCGTCGCGGCGTCCTCGCCGAACAGCGTCATCTGCCCGGCCGAGGGCAGCAGGTCGGCGATGCAGAGCCGCAGGAAGGTCGTCTTGCCCGCCCCCGACGGCCCGGTGAGGAAGTGGAACGAGCCGCGCGGCAGGCTGAGGGTGAGGCCCTTGAAGAGCGCGCCACCCCGTGGGTAGGCGAAGGCCACATCCCGCATCTCGATCACGACAACCCTCCTTGCCCCCGCCCCCGGTCCCGCCCGGTCCGTGCCCTGCGGGCGCGCTTGGCGGTCGGACGGGGTCTTGATAGACGGGAGCGTGATAGAACGTCCGGGCGGCGATGGAAACACGGTGCCGCACGGCACCGGGCCGCGACCGGGCCGGGGTACAGGAACGGAGGGCTTCCATGCGGCTGGTCTGCCCGCGCTGCGGCGCGCAGTACGAGATCGACGCCGAGGCGATCCCCGCCCGCGGCCGCGACGTCGAGTGTTCCGCCTGCGAGCACGTGTGGCGCGCCTATCCGGTCGGGTTCGACCCCGCCGCCCGCCCGGCGCTCAGCCGGCCGCTGGACGAATCGGTGATCGAGATCCTGCGCGGCGAGGCCGCCCGCGAGCTCGAGGCCCGCGCCGCCGAGCGCGAGGCCGAGCGCGCCACCGCCCGCACCGCCGCGGCCCTCGCCCGCCACGCAGCCCCCGACACGACCCTGCCGGGCGACGCGCCGGAGACGCCGGCGGAAGGTTTGGTGGTCGGGCCGTCGCGCGACGCCGATCCGGCAGGTGCGGGCGCTGTGCCTGAAGGGAGCGAACCCGCGCCGCTCTCTGCTGCGCCGTCCGCGCTGCCCGCTGCACCGACGCCGGTCGCGCGCCCCGCTGCGCCTGCCTCACCGCCTCTCGAAGCGCCGCCGGCCGCCGACGCCACGGACGGCGACCTCACCCTCAGCCCTGACCCCGGCAGCCCCGACTCGCGCAGGACGGACCCCTCGGACCCGCCCCCCCGCACCGCCGAGGCACCCGCCTCCCCCGCCGCCCGCACGCCCGCCCCGCCGCCCACCCCGGCCCCCCGGCCCCTCCCGGCCACGCCTGCCACCCCGCGCACGCCTCCCGCCGTCACCCGCGCGGCCCGCGCCCGGCGGCGGCACGACGCGGGCTATCACCTCGCGGTGATGGTGGCGCTGGTGGCGGTGACGCTCTACGCGCTGGCGCCGCGCATGGCGGATCAGGGGGCGCTAGGCACCACGCTGATGAGCTGGCGGGCGCAGGTGGACGAAGGCCGCATCTGGCTCGACACCCAAGCCGACGCGCTCGTGGCGCGGGTGCGCGGGGCGCTCTGAGGTCACCGGCTCAGGCGTGCCGTCAGATCGTGCATGGACGCCGGACATCCGGCAACTCTGACGGCGCGCGGCACGACCTGAAGCCCGCACATCTGGGGCCATTCACCGCAGCGGGGCCGCATCTCGGATCGAATCCGCCGAGCGCACAGCAATCATCCCGATGCCCCTCTGCCTGATGCGGCCAACGGCACCAGACCACCGACCTTCGCCCCCCCCTCACTCCGCCCCGAGCAACCGCCCCAGATAATCCCGCTCGGCCCGCGGCCGGGCCGGCTCGCCGGCGCGGCGGCGGATCTCGTCCTGCAGCTCGCGCGCCCGGCCCGCCTGCCGCTCGCCCTCGGCCAGCGCCTCGCCCGAGGCGATGTTGCCGCCCTGGCCGCTGCGGTCACGGCCCAGCGGGTCGCGGCCGGGACGGTCAGACCGGCCCTCGCCCTCGCCCTGCGCGCGGCCCGTCATCCCGGCCTGCCCGTCCTCGCCGGTGCCCTGGTCGCCCGGCTGGCCGCGCTCGCCGCCCTGCCGCGCGGCAAGGTCGCCGAGCGCCCGCATCCCCTCGCGCAGCGCCTCGATCGCCTCGGCCTGGCGGTCCATCGCGCCGGCCGGGTCGCCGTCGCGCAGGGCCCGTTCGGCGTCCTCCATCGCCCGGCCGGCGCGGTCGATCTCGCGCCCAGCGGCCTCGCCCTCGGGGGTGCCGCGGCCCGGCATCAGCCCGCGCTGCCGCCCCAGTTCCTCGCGCAGGCCGCGCTGGCGGTCGGCGAGGCTGCCGCCCTCGGCCTCCCCCTCCCCTTCGCCCGCACCCGCACCCGGCTCGCCCGGCTGCGCCCCCTCGGGCCCGGCCCCGTCCGCCCCCTCGCCCGGCGCGGCACCGCTTTCGGGGTCCATCCCCTGCCGCCCCAGCCCGAACGGATCGCGCTGCGCCTCGCGCAGCGCCTCGTCGGCCAGATCCTGCTGCTCGCGCAGCGTCTCGGACAGCCGCCGCTGCGCCCGGCTGCCCGGCGCGCCCTCGCCGCCCGCGCCGCCCTCGCGCATCTCCAGGTTCTCCATCATCCGGTTGAACTGGTCGAGCAGTTCGGCCGCCTCGGACATCCGCCCCTCGGTCATCAGCCGCTGGATCTCGTCCATCATCTGCTGGATCTGGTCGCCGGTGATCTCCTGCACCGGCCGCTCCGAGCGGTCGAAGCGCGCCGCCGGGTCCTCTCCCTGCTGCGCCAGCATCTCGGTATAGGCGTCGGTCGCGGCCTTCAGCTCGTCCATCAGCCGGGCGATCTCGTCGGGGCTGGCGCCCTGGCGGATGGCCTGGGACAGCCGCTCCTGCGCCTGCCGCATCCGCGCCAGCGCGTCGGACAACCCCCCGTCCTCGATCGCCACGGCGGCCGTCCACAGCCCCTCGGCCACCGCGTCGCGGGCCTCGGGCGTCAGCGGCCCGGCCTCGAGCGCCTGCACCGCGGCGACGATGGCGCGGGCGGCGTCGTCGGGCACCGCGCGGTCGGGGCGCCAGACCATCGCCCGGATCAGCCGGGCGCTGCGGGCGGCGTTGTCGCGCGACCACATGAGGTCGCGGCGCACCTCGGCCAGCCCTGCGGCCAGCGGGTCGAAGAACCGCCGCCCCGGCAGCACCATCGCCACCGGCGAGGTCGCCCCGGTCTGGCCGATCCCGTCCTGCACCTCGAGCGTGATCCGCACCGGCAGGTTGGCCCACGGGTGCCGCGCCAGATCGCCGCCGAGCGTCCCCTGCACCTGCCGCCGCGCCCCTGCGGCAGGCAGCGGCAGCGGCAGGCTCAGCGCCTCGCGCGGCTCGGGGTCGGGGGCGAGGCCGAAGCGCCGGTCCACCGCCTGAAGGTCGAGCGCGATCCGCGCCGTGCCCGCCGCCACGCCGTTGTCGTCGCGGGCGCTGAATCCCTGCGCGAGCCGCCCGTCCGCGCGCCGTGTGGCGAGCGCCGCGAGGCTCACCTCGGGCGCCGCATCCGGCGTCACCGTCAGGGCAAAGCGCCGGTCGCCGACGCTCACCGTCCCGTCCCGCCGCGCGGTGATGCGCTCAAGCCGCACCGCCTCGGGCGCGCCCGCCGCGCCCGCCGGCTCGGCCAGCGGCTCGCCCACGTCCTGCGCCACCGCGAGCCCGTCGCCATAAAGGCGGAAGCTCAGCACCGTGCCCTCGGGCACCACCAGCCCCTCCGCCTCGAGCGCGTTGAGATAGATCGTCGGCCGCCGCGTATAGGCCGGCGGCTCGGCCCAGCCCTCCCACGCCGGCCCGGCGGGGGCGCCGGGATCGGGCGCGTCCCGCAGCGGCCGCCAGCCCGAGGCCATCGCCGAGAGTCCCTGCCCCGCCGGGGCGAGGCCGCCGAAGACCACCGCCATGACCAGCGCGGTCAGCGCCATCAGCCGCAGCCCGTAGGGATCGCGCCGCACCAGCCCGGCGTCGGGGACAACCGGCCGAGCGGCGGCGGCGGCGGCCCAGGCGCGGTCGAGATGCGCCTCCCACAGCGCCGCGGCCTCGGGGCCGCCCAGCGCCATCCGGTCGCCCAGCGCGCTCAGCGGCCGCCCGGCCAGCCGCCGGTCCACCCGCGCCAGCGCCTCGGCGCGCCGGGGGGCGCGGAACCGCAGCCACCCGGCCAGCGCCGTCGCCGCGAAGAGCAGCGCCCAGAACCCGCCCAGCGCCGCGAGCGTCCAGCCCGGCACCCCCGCCGCGTCGAGTCCCGCCACGACCCCCAGCGCCAGTGCCGCCACCGGCCCGGCCGCCAGCGCCGCGGGCGGCCAGAAGCTCGCCGCCAGCGCCTCCCACCACAGGCCCGCGCGGGTCAGCGCCACCGCCCGCCGCGCCGCCCGCGGCAGCGCCGGCTCAACGCCCGTCCCGCCGCCCGCCGGCGGCGCGTCCCGCCCGGCCTCGGGCGGGGGGGCGCTCACAGCCAGTCCGGGATGCGGTCGCGGTCCAGCATCTCCTCGATCGTCGGTCGCGCCCGGATCACCGCGTAGCGGTCGCCCGAGACCAGCACCTCGGGCACCAGCGGGCGCGAGTTGTACTCGGACGCCATCACCGCCCCGTAGGCCCCGGCCGAGCGGAACGCGACCAGCTCGCCCGCCTCCAGCCCCGGCAGCTCGACCCCGCGGGCGAAGGTGTCGCCGCTCTCGCAGACCGGCCCGACCACGTCGACCGGCGCCACCGCGCTGCCCGGCGCCCGCTCGACCACCGGCACGATGTCGTGGTGAGCGTCATACATCGCCGGCCGGATCAGGTCGTTCATCGCCGCGTCGAGGATCAGGAAATCCCGCCCCTCGCCGCGCTTGAGAAAGATCACCGAGGCCAGCAGCACGCCCGCGTTGCCGACGATGTTGCGCCCCGGCTCGATCTCGATCTCGCAGTCCAGATCGCCCACCGTCTCGCGGATCACCTGCCCGTATTCCAGCGGCAGCGGCGGCGCCTCGTTGTCGCGCCGGTAGGGGATGCCCAGGCCGCCCCCCATGTCGAGACGCGAGATCGCGTGCCCGTCCGCCCGCAGCACGCGGCAGAGGTCGGCCATCTTGCCATAGGCCTGCCGGTAGGGCGCGAGGTCGGTGAGCTGGCTGCCGATGTGCATGTCGATGCCGACCACCCGCAGCCCCGGCAGGCGGGCGGCCTGGGCATAGACCTCGCGCGCCCGGGCGATGGGGATGCCGAACTTGTTCTCGGACTTGCCGGTGGCGATCTTGGCGTGGGTCCTGGCGTCCACGTCGGGGTTCACCCGCACGGCGATCGGCACCTCGGCGCCCATGGCGGCGGCGACCTCGGACAGCACCGCAAGCTCGGGCTCGCTCTCGACATTGAACTGGCGGATGCCGCCGGCGATGGCGCGGGCCATCTCGTCGCGGGTCTTGCCGACGCCCGAGAACACGATCCGCTCGCCCGGCACGCCTGCCGCCACCGCGCGCGCGTATTCGCCGCCCGAGACCACGTCCATGCCCGCGCCGAGGCCGCCCAGCAGCCGCAGCACCGCAAGGTTCGAGTTCGCCTTGACGGCATAGCAGACGAGATGCGGCGTCCAGGCCAGCGCCTCGCGGAAGAGGTTGAAGTGCCGGGTCAGCGTGGCGGCGGAATAGACATAGACCGGGGTGCCGACCTCGGCCGCGATCCGCGCCAGCGGCACCTCTTCGGCGTTCAGCGCCCCGTCCCGGTAGGTGAAGTGATCCATGCCGCCCCTGATCGCCCGTGCCCGACCGCGGGCCCGCGCGCCCCGAGGGACGCCAGCACCGCGAGCATCCGGTATAGCGCGCCCCGCGGGGGCGTTGAAGGCCGCGCGCGTTGGGGCGGGTGGCCGACGGGCCGGCGCCGGGGTGGTGCGTCCGGTCGTACGACCGTCCCGCAATGGTGCGTGTGAACACGCACCCTACGCGACGCCTCCCGGCGTAGGGTGCGTGCTCCGCACGCACCAACCCCACGTCCCCCTCGGCGCACGGTGCGTGCTCCGCACGCACCAATCCCGCCCCCGCCGTAGGGTGCGTACTCCGCACGCACCAACCCACAACGCCAAGGCTCAAGACCCCACCGCCCCGACGCCGGCGCCTGGCCCCAACCACTCAGCGGATCGCAATCCCCTCGAGGTCCGAGCGCGACAGCGACACCGGCGGATGCGGGCGGTTCGGGTTGTAGACGTAGGTGCCCTTCTGGATCATCACCGCCGTCTCGGGCCCGTCCACCGTCGTGCGCCGGGTCTCGCCGCCGCAGGCGGCCAGCGCCAGCACCGCGACCAGTCCCATGCCGATGCCGGTGCCCCGGCCGCCCCATGCGTTCAACCTGCTCAATTCCTGTCCCCTTGTCCTGCCAGTTCGCCCTGCCTGTTCGCCCTGCCTCGCCGGGCTCTCGTCCGGCCGGGTCATGGCCCGGCCTGCCCCGCCCGCGGTTCGCCGCGGTGCCGGGATCAGTTGTAACGCATCCCCACATAGGCGTCGCCGGTCACGCGGACCCCCGGCTGCACCGTCACCTGCGTCGCGGTGGTCGCCGCCGGCGCCACCGGCGCCCCGTCCACCCCGCACCCCGCCAGCGCGGCCAGCGCCGCCAGCCCGAACCATGCGCGAATCATTCCCACCCCTCCATCACGCCCTTCCACCGGGCGATCTGCGCCCGCACCTGATCCGGCGCGGTTCCGCCATATGATTGCCGCGAGGCGACCGAGTTGTGAACGCCCAAAACCTCATACACCTGCTGCGTTATCGCAGAATTGACCGCCTGCATCTCGACCAGCGTCAGCTCGGGCAGGTCCACGCCGCGCTTCTCGGCCGCGGCGACCAGCGCCCCCGTCGCGTGATGGGCGTCGCGGAAGGGCAGCCCCGCCTCGCGCACCAGCCAGTCGGCAAGGTCGGTCGCGGTGGAAAACCCGCTCGAGGCCGCCGCCTCCAGCCGGTCGCGGTTCACCGTCAGGTCGGACATCATCCCGGTCGTCGCGGCCAGCGCCAGCATCAGCGTGTCGGCGGCGTCGAAGACCTGTTCCTTGTCCTCCTGCATGTCCTTGGAATAGGCGAGCGGCAGGCCCTTCATCACCGTGAACAGCGCCACCGCCGCGCCGAGGATGCGGCCGATCTTGGCCCGGATCAGCTCGGCCGCATCGGGGTTGCGCTTCTGCGGCATGATGCTCGACCCGGTGGACCAGCGGTCGGACATGGCGACGAAGCGGAACTGGGCCGAGGACCAGATCACCAGCTCTTCGGCCAGCCGGCTCAGATGGGTGGCGCAGATCGCCGCCGCACTCAGGAACTCGAGCGCGAAGTCGCGGTCGCTCACCGCGTCGAGGCTGTTGGCGCTCGGCCGGTCGAACCCCAGCGCCTGCGCGGTCGCGTGGCGGTCGATGGGGAACCCCGTCCCCGCCAGCGCCGCCGCGCCCAGCGGGCACTCGTTCATCCGCGCCCGGGCGTCGGTGAAGCGGCCGATGTCGCGGCCCAGCATCTCGACATAGGCCATCATGTGATGGCCCCAGGTCACCGGCTGCGCGGTCTGCAGATGGGTGAAGCCGGGCATCACCCAGTCCGCCCCCGCCTCGGCCTGCGCCACCAGCGCGCGGATCAGCGCCTGCAGGCCGCCCACCGCCGCGTCGCACTGGTCGCGGACCCACAGCCGGAAATCCGTCGCCACCTGGTCGTTGCGGCTGCGCGCCGTGTGCAGCCGCCCCGCCGGCTCGCCGATCAGCGCCTTCAGCCGCGCCTCGACGTTCATGTGAATGTCCTCGAGCGCGGTGGAAAAGACGAAGTCCCCGCCCTCGATCTCTGACAAGACGGTGAGCAGCCCTTCCCGGATCGCCTCGGCATCGCTAGGGCTGATGATGCCCTGCGCGGCCAGCATCGCCGCGTGGGCCCGGCTGCCCCGGATGTCCTGGGCGCTCATCCGCCGGTCGTATCCGATCGAGGCGTTGATCGCCTCCATGATCGCGTCCGGCCCGGCGGCGAAGCGCCCGCCCCACATGGTGTTGGCGGAGCGTTCCGCGTCACGGTCGGGGGTCTGGGGGTCGGTCATCACGCGGTCCTGTCTGTCGGGGGAAAGCTCATGCTGCGGTCACTCGCCCTTTATACGTCGCTGCTTTTGGCTGCAAACGCCGCCGCCGGAGGGGCCGTGGACTGGCAGGCCGCCCGCGACGCGGGCCTGCCGAAGCTGGTCGAATCGACCCCGGCGCCGGCGCCCGAGACTGCCTTCACCGATCTCGCCGGCGGGACGCACCGGCTGGCCGACTGGAAGGGCAAGGTGGTGCTGCTCAACTTCTGGGCGACCTGGTGCGCCCCCTGCCGCGAGGAGATGCCGGCCCTCGACGCGCTGCAGAAGGCCCGCGGCGGCGACCGCTTCGCCGTGCTGACCGTCGCCTCGGGCCGCAACACCGAGGCCGCGATCACCCGCTTCTTCGCCGAGGCCGGGGTGAGCGCGCTGCCGACGCTGACCGACCCGCAGATGGCGCTGGCGCGCAGCATGGGGGTGCTGGCGATGCCGGTCACGGTGCTGATCGACGCCGAGGGGCGCGAGGTGGCGCGGATGACCGGCGACGCCGACTGGTCCTCGCCCGCCGCGCTGGCGCTGATCGACGCAATGCTGGCCGGGTAGCCGCGGGCTGAGGTCCGGGGTTTGGGGGATGCGGGGCCGAGCACTGCGCCGGCTGCATGGCGTTCGCATGAACTGTGCATGAACATCGCATGAACGGTGCAGGAACGCTGCATCACCTGTGCATGGCGATTTTCCCGAGCGCGGCCACGGGTTGATGCCGGTGGCAGGTCACGAGGTGGTCGTTGACCATCCCCGTCGCCTGCATGAACGCATACGAGATGACCGGCCCGCAGAACCGGAATCCCTCGGCCTTCAGCGCCTTGGCCATCGCCCGCGATTCCGCCGTCTCGGTCGGCACCTCGGCCGGGCTGCGCCAGGCATTCCGGATCGGCCGCCCGTCCACGAATCCCCACAGAAACCCCGTGAATCCGCCGGATCTTTCCTCCAATTCGAGGTATTTTCGCGCCCCCGCGACGGTCGCCTCGATCTTGCCGCGGTGCCGCACGATGCCCGGATCGGCCAGCGCCCGCG
Source organism: Paracoccus panacisoli (assembly GCF_042435015.1). NCBI lineage: Bacteria > Pseudomonadati > Pseudomonadota > Alphaproteobacteria > Rhodobacterales > Paracoccaceae > Paracoccus > Paracoccus panacisoli. Next base: position 38,317 of record NZ_JBHMQU010000009.1, read on the forward strand.
CCACCTCGGCCTCGCCCCAGCGGGCCACCCGCGCGGGGTCGAAGCCGTCGAAGGTCGCGCGGAAATTGTCGCGCTTTTTCAAGATGGTGATCCAGCTCAGCCCGGCCTGGAAACCGTCCAGCACCAGCTTCTCCCACAGCGCCCGCGGGTCGGTCTCGGGCACCCCCCACTCGTCGTCGTGATAGGCCTGATAGAGCGGATCGGTCCCGCACCAGGGGCAGCGTTCGGGTGTCACCGCGTTAACCCTCCGGCGAAAAGGCGGGCGAAGTTCACGGTCTGTTAGCGCATCCTGTGTCTATTGACGACCAAGGCGATTCCAAGAGGCTGACATGACCCCCGACCCTGATCAGATCGTGCTGGATGGCACGTCCTCTCCGCTGGATTTCGCCGCCGACCGGCAGTCGCGCCTGACGATGTCCACGGTCCGCGGCGCGGTCGAACGCGGCGATGCGGTGCTGGCCTTCCAGCCCATCGTGCCCTCGGACCGGCCGACCCGCCCAGCCTTCTACGAGGGGCTGATCCGCATCATCGACGAGACCGGGCGCTTCGTCCCGCTGCGCGATTTCATGCCGCTGGCCGAGCTGAGCGAGCTGGGCCGCCGCATCGACTGCCTGTCGCTCTCGATCGGCCTGCGATCACTCGCCGAACAGCCGGCGCTGCGGCTTTCGGTCAACATGTCAGCGCGTTCCGTGGGTTACCCGGACTGGATGCGCACGCTCGAGCAGGGTCTGGCGCAGGATCACAGCGTCGCCGAGCGGCTGATCCTCGAGATCACCGAAAGCTCGGCCATGGGGCTCGCCGACGAGGTGCGGCCGTTCATGCAGGACTTGCAGTCCCGCGGCATCAGCTTCGCGCTGGACGATTTCGGCGCCGGCTACACCTCGTTCCGCTACCTGCGCGAGTTCGCCTTTGATCTGATCAAGATCGACGGCCAGTTCATCCGCCAGATCTCGGCCCAGCGCGACAACCAGGTGCTGACCGAGGCGCTGATGTCCATCGCCCGGCATTTCGACATGTTCACCGTCGCCGAACAGGTCGAGACCGCCGACGACGCGGCCTTCCTCATCGACCTCGGGATCGACTGCCTGCAGGGGTTCTATTTCGGCGCGCCGACCATCTCGCCGCCGTGGCGCACTCCGCAAGCCGCGACTGTGCGGGGATAGGAGCGGGGTGCAGGTGCGCTCAGCGCTACCACTGGGCGGTTGGCGTCGCGGCGCGCGCCTCCCCACCGTCGCGGCGCAACTGGCGCACCGCTCCCTCGGCGCACCCGGTACCACCGTTCAGCACGACCCGCGCCCCGCCGCCCCGGCGCGACTAGCTGGACGCTGCCTCTGGAGGTCTAGCGCCACCGTTGCGGCGCAAAGCCCGCACCGCCGCCTCGGCGAGACCGGCGGGCAGTTGCCTCGATGCGCCTCGCACCGCGGTTCGGCACGACTAGCGCACGGCCGTTCGGCGCGTCTAACGGCCTTTTCCTCGGCACTTTGGCACCACCGTCTCGATGCGACGAGCGCACCGCTCCCTTGGCGCGCCTGGCACCACCTCTCAGCACAACCAGCGCACCGCGGCTGCGGCGCGACCAACGGGCCGCTTCCTCGGCGCGCGTGGCACAACCGCCTTGGCGCGCCCGGCACCACCGTCTCGGCGCGCGCGGCACCCCGTTTCGGCGCGCCCGGCGCCACCGTCTCGGTGCGACTAGCGCAGCGCGCCTTCGGCGGCCTCGCGAATGGCGCGGATGGCGCGGCCGTAGACCTCGGGCGTTGCGACCGAGCCGCCCTTGAACACCGCCGATCCCGCGACCAGCACATCCGCCCCCGCCGCTGCCACCAGCGACGCTGTCACCGGGTCGATCCCGCCGTCCACCTGGATGTGGATCGGCCGTTCGCCGATCATCTCGCGCAGGCGCGCGATCTTCTCGACCGACGAGGGGATGAACTTCTGCCCCCCGAAGCCCGGGTTGACGCTCATCACCAGCACCATGTCGCACAGGTCGAGAACATAGCCCACCGCCTCGGGCGAGGTGCCGGGGTTGAGCGCGACCCCCGCCTTGGCCCCGGTGGCGCGGATCGCCTGCAGGGTGCGGTGGATATGCGGCCCGGCCTCGACATGGGCCACGATCATCTCGGCGCCGGCCTCGGCATAGGCCTCGATGTAGGGATCGACCGGGGCAATCATCAGGTGCACGTCCATGAACGTCGTGACGTGCTTGCGGAACGCCCGCACCGCGGGCGGCCCGAAGGTCAGGTTGGGGACGAAATGCCCGTCCATCACATCGACGTGGACCCAGTCGGCCCCCTGCGCCTCGATGGCCGCGATCTCGCGGCCGAAATCGGCAAAATCGGCGCTGAGGATCGACGGGGCGATCCTGATGCGGCGGTCGAACTCCATCGGCCTTCTCCCGGCTGGGCCCATGCGCGGGCGCGTCTTCCGCCCCCGCTAAGGCGATTGGGCGGATCGCGTCAACCGCGCCGCTGCGACCTCACCAAGCCCCGGCCTGCGCCCGCGCCTCACCCCGCGCGAACGACCTGCAACAGCGGCATCAGCGCGGCCATCTCGGGGCCGTGGTCCATGCCCGTCAGCGCCTTGCGCAGCGGCATGAACAGGCCCTTGCCCTTGCGACCGGTCGCGGCCTTGACCGCGCCAGTCCACTCGCCCCAGGTCGCCGCCGTCCACGGGCGCGGCGGCAGCAGGGCCAGCGCCTCGGCCACAAACTCGGCGTCCTCGGGGTCGATCACCGGATCGGCACCGTCGCGCATCAGCGTCCACCAGCCCTCGACCTCGTCAAGGCGGGTGATGTTGTGACGCGCGACCTCCCACACCGCCGGGGCCAATTCGTCCGGCACGCCCAGCGCCGCCAGACGGTCGGCCACCGCGGAGAGCGGCAGGTTCTGGTTGCGCTCGCGGGTCAGGGGCCACAGGTCCTCGGCGTCGAACTTGGTCGGGCTCGCCCCGAACTGCCCGAGGTCGAAGCCCTCGGCCAGCTCGTCCAGCGACAGCCGCAGCTCGACCGGCTGGTTCGACCCGAGGCGGGCCATGAGGCTCAGCAGCGCTTCCGGCGCCACGCCCCGCTCGCGCAGGTCGCGCAGGCTCAGCGTGCCGAGGCGCTTGGACAGCTCCTCGCCCTGCGGGCCGGTCAAGAGGCTGTGGTGGGCGAATCGCGGCGGGGTGCCGCCCAGCGCCTCGATGATCTGGATCTGGGTCGCTGTGTTCGTCACATGGTCGGCGCCGCGCACGATGTCGGTCACGCCCATGTCCACGTCATCGACGGACGACGCGAAGGTATAGAGCACCTGCCCGTCGGCGCGGATCAGCACCGGGTCGCTGACCGAGGCCGCGTCGATCGACACGTCGCCGATGATCCCGTCGGGCCATTCGATCCGCTGCTGGTCGAGGCGGAAGCGCCAGTAGCCCTCGCGCCCCTCGGCCCTCAGCGCCTCCTTCTGCGCCTCGGTCAGGCCCAGCCCGACGCGATCATAGACCGGCGGACGGCCCATGTTCAGCAGCTTCTTGCGCTTGAGGTCCAGCTCGGTCGGGGTCTCGAACACCTCGTAGAGGCGGCCGGCCGCGCGCAGCCCCTCGGCCGCCTCGGCATAGCGGTCCAGCCGGTCGGACTGCCGCTCGATCCGGTCCCAGGTCAGCCCCAGCCATTCCAGGTCGCGCTGGATGCCGTCGGCGTATTCCTGCTTCGACCGCTCGCGGTCGGTGTCGTCCAGCCGCAGGATGAAGGTGCCGCCCGCCTTGCGCGCGATCAGCCAGTTCATCAGCGCGGTCCGCAGGTTGCCGACGTGGATATGGCCGGTCGGCGAGGGCGCGAAACGGGTGGTGGTCATCGGCGTCTCCTTGATCCGCCCGCTCTTTCACAGCGCGCGATTTATGTCCATATCGGCCCCGGCAAGGGTTTGGAGAGTGAGATGACCGACTGGACCGACCGCGCCGCGCCGACCACGGCCGAGATCGAATCGCTGGCCCGCGAGGTGCTGGCCGGGTTGCCGGTCGAGTTTGCCGGCCACGCCCAGGACGTGATCCTGCGGGTCGAGGAGTTCGCGGGCGAAGAGGTGCTCGACGAGCTCGAGATCGACGACCCGCTCGAGCTGACCGGCCTTTACGACGGGGTGCCGCTGACCGAGAAATCGCCCTCCGAGCCGCAGCATTTCCCGGATACGGTGTATCTCTACCGCCGGGCGATCCTCGATGAATGGGCCGACCGGGGCGACGTGACGCTGGGGGCGCTGGTGGGCCACGTGGTGGTGCACGAGTTCGCGCATCACTTCGGCTGGTCGGACGACGACATCGCCCGGATCGACCGATGGTGGGAATGATCCCCGCGGGCGCCGGGGGGCAGGCGCCGATCCTGACGGTGACGCTGAACCCGGCGCTGGACGTGGCGACCTCGGCCGAGGCGGTGGTGCCCGAGCTGAAGCTGCGATGCGATGCGCCGCAGGTCGATCCGGGCGGCGGGGGGATCAACGTCAGCCGCGCCATCGCCCGGATGGGCGGGCGCTCGACGGCGCTGGTGGCGCTGGGGGGCGGCACGGGGGCGCGGCTCTGCGACCTCATGCGGGCCGAGGGGCTGGCGATGCTTCGCCTCGACGCGCCGGGCGAGACGCGGCAGTCGCTGTCGGTGACCGATCGCGGCAGCGGGGCGCAGTTCCGCTTCGTCCTGCCTGGCCCGGACTGGGGCGCGCCCGAGGTCGGGCTGGCGCTCGACAGCATCGCGGCGGCGGCCTCGCCCGGGGGGATCGTGGTGCTGTCGGGGTCGAACCCGCCCGGCGTGCCGGCCGAATTCGCGGCCCGGCTGGGCGCGCGGCTGGCGCGGCAGGGCGACGGGACCGAGGCGGGCGCCGTGCGGCTGTTCGTGGACACCTCGGGCGCGGCGCTGGCGGCGGTGGCGGCGGGGACCGGCGGGCCGGTCGCGGTGCTCAGGATGGACGGGCCCGAGGCCGAGGGGCTGGCGGGCCGCCCGCTCGCCACCCGCGCCGAGACCGCCGATTTCGCCGCGGCGCTCGCCGCCTCGGGGGCGGCGCGGACGGTGATCGTGGCACGGGGCGCGGACGGCAACATCCTCGCCGGGCCTGAGGGGCGCTGGCACGCCGAGGCGCACCGGGTCGAGATCGTGAGCAAGGTGGGCGCCGGGGACAGCTTCGTGGCGGGCTACACGCTGGCGGTGGCGCGCGGGATGGCGGCGCCCGAGGCGCTGGGGCTGGCGGCCGCCTGCGCCTCGGCCGCCTGCATGACGCCCGCCACCGAGCTTTGCCGGCCGGAGGATGTGGCGAGGCTCTATGACACGCGGGTGGTCACGCCGATCTAAGCCGAGTTGCCCGCTGGCCGCGTCGGACCCCCTCGATTGAGCGGGAGCCCAGCCATCCGGCCGCTGCCCCGCCCCGCCTTGGGCCTGACGACCTCGGGGGTCACCCCGATCCGGGCGCACCGCAGGGCCGGCGCGTCCGCCGTACCTTTGCCCCCGACAAACCACCACCGGCCCCTGACGCATCACCCACCCCTGCACCCGGCCCGCGCTGCCCGTGGCCCGGCACGCCCCCCCTCCCCCACACCGCACCTGTCCTGCCCCCGCGGCGCGGTCCGCCGCCTGCGCCCGGCCACGCGGGGGCAGCGCATACCGCACCCGCCTCGGGCTGGACCCAAATATCCCGGGGTCCGGGGCAGCGCCCCGGTCCGGCGCCCCCCCTCCACGCAATCCGCTTGACCTTTGCAGGGGGGTCCGGTCAAAGCACCGCGTATTTGCCAGAACGAACCGGGGTCCCGTCGGATGGACGACAACAACCGCAACCTGATCCTCGCCATGGTGCTGTCGGCCCTGGTGATGCTCGGATGGTATGCCTTCTTCGCCCCGCCGGTGCCCGAGGCCCCGCCCGCCGCGACCACGACCGCCGCCGCCCCCGGAACCCCCGATGCGACCCATGCCGCGGTGCCGCCCGGCGCGCCGGCCGCGACGACCGCCACCAGCCCGACGCTGATCGGCTCGGCCGATGACCCGGTGCTGACCGCCCCCCGCGTTGCCATCGAATCGCCCGCGCTCAAGGGCTCGATCTCGCTCGCCGGCGGGCGCATCGATGACCTGCTGCTGACCGGCTACCGCGAGACGCTGGACCCCGCCTCGCCCTTCGTGCGGCTGCTCTCGCCCACCGCCCAGCCCCGCGTGGTGACCGAGGGCACGCCCGCCGCCCCCGGCGCGGACCCCACGGTGGTGGTGCAGAAGCCCTATTACGCCGTCTACGGCTGGATGCCCGGCCCCGGCGTCGATCCGGCGCTGGTGCCGAGCCCGGCCACCACCTGGGCCGTCGAAAGCGGCACCACGCTCGCCCCCGGCCAGCCGGTGACGCTGGTCTGGGACAATGGCGCGGGCCAGATCTTCCGCCGCGTGTTCGAGCTGGACGACAAGTTCCTGTTCACCGTCACCCAGACGGTCGAGAACACCGCCGCCACCCCCTTCGCCGCCGCCCCCTACGGGATCCTCGCCCGGCACGGCAAGCCCGACACCCAGAACTTCTTCGTCCTGCACGAGGGCGCGGTCGGGATGATCGACGGCAAGCTGGTCGAGGTGAAGTACAAGGACATGGTCAAGTTCGACCCGGTCGCGGGCGAGGGCCCGGCCCAGGTCGCGCAGGTCACGAACAACGGCTGGATCGGCTTCACCGACAAGTACTGGATGACCACGCTGATCCCGGCCCCCGGCCAGGCCTTCACCTCGGTGGTAAAATACGCCCCCGGCGCCGACATCTTCCAGACCGAGACCCGCCTGCCGGTACAGACCGTGGCGCCCGGCACCGTCCTGTCCTCGGCCAGCTACCTGTTCGCCGGCGCCAAGGAATGGGAAACCATCAACCACTACCAGCAGACCAAGAACATCGACCGCTTCGTCGATTCGATCGACTGGGGCTGGTTCTATTTCCTGACCAAGCCGATCTTCCGCGTCCTGCACTGGCTGAACGGGATGATCGGCAACATGGGCTGGTCGATCATTGCCCTGACCTTCGTGCTGAAGCTGCTGGTGTTCCCGCTGGCGCGGAAATCCTATGTCTCGATGGCCCGGATGCGCGAACTGCAGCCGGAAATGGAGGCGATCAAGGCCCGTACCGGCGACGACCGCGCCAAGTACCAGCAAGAGGTGATGGCCCTCTACAAGAGCCAGAAGGTCAACCCGGCCGCCGGCTGCCTGCCGATGCTGCTGCAGATCCCGATCTTCTTCTCGCTCTACAAGGTGATCTTCGTCACGCTGGAGCTGCGCCACGCGCCGTGGGTGGGCTGGATCCGCGACCTGTCGGCGCCCGACCCCTCGTCGCTGCTGAACCTGTTCGGCCTGTTGCCGTTCATGCCGCCGGCGCAGGGCACGATGCTGCACTCGATCAGCCTGCCGCTGCTGGCGATCGTGCTCGGCATCACCATGTGGCTGCAGCAGAAGCTGAACCCCGCCCCCACCGACCCGGCGCAGAAGATGATCTTCGCCTGGATGCCGTGGGTGTTCATGTTCATGCTCGGCGGCTTCGCCTCGGGTCTGGTGCTCTACTGGATCACCAACAACCTGATCACCATCGTCCAGCAGTACACCATCATGTCGATGCACGGGCACCCGCCGCAGCTGTTCGGCAACGTGCGCGACAGCCTGCGGCTCAAGCGGAAATGACCGCGCGGCTGGCCAGCATCCACCGCTTCCCGGTCAAGTCGATCGGGGGCGAGACGCTGGCCGAGGCCGCCCTGACCCCGCGCGCGGCCCTGCCCGGCGACCGCCGCTTCGCGGTGCTGCATCAGGCGGCGCTGCACCATCTCGACGGCGGCAGGCTGCGGAAGTGGTTGCCCAAGTCGGCCTTCGTCCGCGGCGCGGCGGCGGCGCCGTTGCAGGCGGTGAAGGGCGGCTGGGACGGCGCGGCGCTGTACCTGACCCACCCGGACCTGCCCGACCTGCGCTTCGATCCGATGGCCGAGCCCGAGGCGCTGGCCGTCTGGGTCGCGCCGCTCTGGGCCGACAGCGGCAAGGCCCCGCCCGCCCGTCTGGTCGAGGTCGAACCGGACGCAACCGAGGAGCGCAGCACGCAGGCGCTGACCGACGTCAAGCAGCCGTGGGTGTCGATCCTGTCGCTCAGCTCGCTCGCCGCGCTCGAGGGGCAGCTCGGCCGCCCGCTCGGGCGCGACCGCTGGCGCTGCAACCTGTGGATCGACGGCTGGGCGCCCTATGCCGAGCGTGACCTGCGGCTCAACCGCATCCGCATCGGCGAGGTCGAGCTGAAGCTGACCGAGCGCATCGGCCGCTGCGCCGCCACCAGCGCCGACACCGACACGGGCCATCTGGACGGCGACATGCCGGCCGATCTGGAACGGCTGTTCGATCACAGCGACTTCGGCATCTATGCCGAGGTGCGACAGGGCGGCACCATCCGCCCCGGCGATCCGGTGGAGGTCCTGTGAAGGTCGCGTTCCCCCCTGCCCCCGAGCCGTCCGAGGCCGCCGCCGAGGCCGGCCGGCTGCTGTTTGCGGGCCCGGTCGAGTTCGTCAAGGGCGTCGTGGCGATGGATGGCCTGCCCCCGGCCGACCGCCCCGAGGTCTGCTTCGCGGGCCGCTCGAACGTCGGAAAGTCGAGCCTCATCAACGCGCTGACCGGGCGCAAGGGGATCGCGCGAGCCTCCAATACCCCGGGCCGGACGCAAGAGATCAACTTCTTCGCGCTTGGCGAGCACAGCTACCTCGTCGACCTGCCGGGCTACGGCTACGCCCAGGCGCCGCTGCCGGTGGTGGCCAAGTGGCAGGCGCTGCTCAAGGCGTATCTCGCCGGGCGCCCGAACCTGCGCCGGGCCTTCGCGCTGATCGACGCGCGCCACGGGGTGAAGCCCGTCGATCACGAGATCATGACCCTACTCGACCGCTCGGCGGTGCCGTTCCAGGTCGTCGTTACCAAGGCCGACAAGATCGGCAGCGGCACGCTGACCCAGACCCTCGCCCAGATCGAGGCCGAGCTGCAGAAGCACCCGGCCGCCTATCCCGAGCTGGTGGTGACCTCGTCCGAGAAGGGCCGCGGCATCGCCACGCTGCGCGCCATCATCGACGGGCTGGGGCGCGACTGACCGCGCCTCAGACCATCTCGAGCAGGTCGCGGTAGCGCCGCCAGATCAGCAGCAGCCCGCTGGCCAGCAGGATCAGAGACAGGGACACGACGTACGCCTCGCTCACGTAATCGGCGGGATAGACGACATAGATGCCCCGCCGCATCAGCCCGATCAGGTGCAGCACCGGGTTCCACCACAGCACGTCGCGCACGATCTTGGGCATGAGCTCGTAGGTGAAAAAGATCCCGGACATCAGGAATACCGGGCGGCTGAGGATCGACCAGGCGCGCTCCCACACCGGGAAGCGCATCATCAGGAAGCAGTTCATCGTCCCCAGTCCGGCCGCGAACAGCGCCGTCAGACCCAGCGCGTGCAGCACCGTGGCCACGTCGATCACCAGTGGCAGATCGAAGATCAGCGCGATGCCCCCGATCACCACGACGATCACGACGAGATGAGTCGCGACGTTAAGGATCAGGCGCGCGAGCAGCGCATCGACGAAGGTAACGGCCGGATAGGCCAGCAGCGGGCGTGAGAAGCGCAGGCTGGTCGCCACCTTGTTCGCGATGTCGTGATACATCTGAAAGACCAGATAGCCGCTGGCGTAAAACAGCGGAAAGTTGGTGCCGATCAGCGGGCGGGTGTGCCCCATCACCCCCTGAAACACCGTCGTCAACAGCGCGATCCCGAGGATCGGATCTGCGAGCGCCCAGACATACCCGCCCGGCGAGCGGCCGTAGGTCGTCGAAATCTCCCGCAGAATCAGGGCAATGACCGTTCGGCCCATGCGAAACAGGCCGTTCGTTGCGGGACGCGCGCGTCCGACAGGCCGGCCAGGCGCCGCCGATGGGCGGGCCGCGCCGGACTCGACGACCGCCGGAAGCGGCGACGCTGCGGAACGTGTGGCGGGAAGGGGGGGCTGGTTTGTCATCCTACCGGCGAGGCTGGTCTTGTGACGCAGGGCTATGTAACAACTGCGCCGAAATTGGAACCAGCGAAAGCCCGCATGGCCAACGACTCTTCACAAGCCCGCGCCCCGGTGCCGCCGCAAGCGGCAGCCTCGGCCAACCCGGGCAATGCCGATGGCGCGACGCCGGCCGCGGTCCAGACCACACCGTCGAAGCCGGCCCAGGCCGCGACTCAGCAGCAGCCGACCCAGGCGCCCCCTGCCGGGCGCGCCGAGCCGGTGTTCTCGGCCGCCGCACCGCGACCGACCGGCGCACCCCCGACAGCGGACGCGAAGCCGACGCCGGCCGCGCCCCCCGCCGAGGCGAAGCCGGCCGCGCCGCAGCCGGCGGCCGCTCAACCGGGTCCGCCCAATCCCGCAGAAGTGATGCCCGCTGCCCCGCAGCCTTCAGCTGCAAAACCTGCGGACGCCAAGCCGACCGCGGCACCGTCGGCTGCTCCCAAGCCGGCTGAGGCGAAAACTGCCGCGCCGCAGCCCACCCCTCAACCCGCCGCCGCGAAGCCTGAGGAGCCCACGCCGGCCGCCCCACCATCGGCTGCACCCAAGCCGGCGGACCCCAAGCCCGCCACTGCGCAACCCGCCGCGCCGAAGCCCGCGGACCCGAAACCGGCCGGCGCGCAACCTGCCCCCCAGCCCGCCCCGGCTGCTGCACCGGCTCCGAAACCCGCGCCTTCGCCCACTCCCGGAAAGCTGACGCCGGCCGATGCGACCACCGCCGCGGCCGCCGCCCGGGCGCAGGGGCTTGCTCCCGCCGCCCAGCCAGCGTCGCCGCCGGCTGTCGCCCGCCCGGCCGCGCCGCCTCCGGCCAAGCCCCCGGCCCCGCCGCTCGCCGCGCTTCGCCCGCCGGCCGCTGCGGCAACGCCTCATCGCCGGCACTGGATGCTGATGGTGAGCTTCGTCCTGCTGGTCCTGCTGCCGAGCGCCTTGTGGGGCTGGTATCTTTGGACCCGCGCGGTGGACCAGTATATCTCGACCGTCGGCTTTTCGGTGCGCCGTGAAGAGGGCGGCTCGCCCATGGACATGTTCGGCGGCATCTTCGGCTCGACTGCATCGAGCACCGCGTCGGACACCGATATCCTTTACGAGTTCATCCGCTCACCCGACATGGTCAGCCGGGCCGAGACCGAGCTGAACATCCGCGAGATGTTCTCGCGCCCGTGGCCCAGCGATTTCATCTTCGCCTTCGACCCGTCGGGCACGATCGAGGACCTGACCGAATACTGGCGTCGGCAGGTCAAGATCTATTACGATGACAAGTCGGGGATCATCACCGTCCGCACCGCGGCCTTCGCGCCGCAGGATGCCAAGGCGCTCGCGGACGAGATCTTCGTAGAGAGCGAAAAGGTGGTGAACGCGCTGTCGGACCAGGCGCGGATCGACGCAACCAAGCAGTCCGAAGTCGCGCTGGAAAAAGCGCGCGGCGTGCTGACCGAGGCGCGTCAGGCAATGACCGCCTTCCGCGTCCGTACGCGGATCGTCGATCCGACCATCGACCTCGGCGCGCAGATGTCGGTGATGACCGCGCTGCAGGGGCAGTTGGCCGAGGCGCGCGTCGCCTATGATACCCTCAAGACCAATGCGCGCGCCGGCGACCAGCGGCTGATCCAGGCCGAGCGGCGCATCGCCTCGCTCGAGGGGCAGATCGAGGCGGAGCGCGCCAAGTTCGGCGGCGACGATTCCGGTGACGGGCAGAACTATGCCCAGCTCATGGCGGATTACGAGCGGCTCAAGGTGGACCTCGAGTTCGCCGAGGGCGCCCACCAGACCGCGCGGGTCGCGCATGAGGCGGCGCTCGCCTCGGCCCAGCGGCAGATGCGCTACCTCGCGGCCCACATCTCGCCCACCGCGGCCGAACGCTCGGTCGAACCGAACCGCCCGTGGCTGATGGCCATGGGGGCCGCGCTGGCGCTGGTGCTGTGGTCGATCATGACCCTGGTCTATTACAGTATCCGGGACCGCCGCTGAGGCGGGGACGCGATGATCCGGCTCGAGAACCTGACCAAGATCTACCACACCGACGGGCGCCGGAACCTGGTTGCCGACCGGCTGAACGCGGTGTTTCCGACGGGCGCGTCGGTGGCATTGCTGGGGCGGAACGGGGCGGGGAAATCGACTCTTCTGCGAATGATCGCGGGCACGGCGCTGCCGAGCGCGGGGCGGATCATCTCGGATGGGACGATCTCGTGGCCGGTCGGTTTTTCCGGCAGCTTTCACGGCGAGTTGACCGGCGCACAGAACGTGCGCTTCGTCGCCCGCATCTACGGCGTCGATACCGACGAGCTGGTCGATTATGTCGAAGAGTTCGCGGCGCTGGGGCCGAACTACCACCTGCCGTTCGGCAGCTATTCCTCGGGGATGCGCTCGCGGCTGGCGATGGGATGCAGCATGGGCATCGACTTCGATACCTATCTGGTGGACGAGGTCACGAGCGTCGGCGACTCGGACTTCCGCGAGAAATCGCAGCGGGTATTCATGGACCGGGTGCAGAACGCCTCGGCCGTCGTGGTCAGCCACTCGATGCCGATGGTCCGGCGGCTCTGCACGATGGGGGCGGTGCTCGACCGCGGGCAGATCAGCGTTTTCGACAGGATCGATGACGCGATCAGCTATCACGAATATATCATGGGTGTGCCCGACACGGTCGGGGACTAGGCGCGGAACCGGCCGTCAGCAGACGGCCGATTCCCAATGCGCGACGGTCCTCACGCCTCGGGCGGACCTGCTTCGGGCGCCGGGCGGTCGGCCTCGGCCGCGGGGCGGACGCGGATGGCGCGCCACGGCGGCTCGTCGCGGTCGTTGCGCACGAGGATCGCCTCAAGCTCGTCGAACTCCTCGATTTCCAGTGCCTCGGCAATGCGTTGGGGGATGTAGAGCGATTCGTCGTTGTCGACGCGGATCGCATAGGCGCCGCGACCTTCCTCGCTGTTCGTCACGATGCACTTCGCCTTGACGGCCATGAGAACTGATCCTTCACAGACTGACATCCCGCTCCGCGTTCGGGTGACGGGGGCCGACAACATAAGGGATTCGCCGCTGCCGCCGCAAGCAGCCCCCGCGCGCGCCCGACTGGCCAGCCCGGCGCGGGCGCGCTAGCCTCGCCCCGGTCAACCCATCCGCCAGCGAGGCCCCATGAGCCGCCCCAACACCCACTGCATCCTCATCGGCGCCCCGGTGGACAGCGGCCAGACCCGCCCCGGCTGTCTCATGGGACCGGCCGCCTATCGCGTCGCGGGGCTCGCGGCGACGCTCGAGGCGCTGGGGCACACGGTCGAGGATCAGGGCGATGTCACGCTGAGCGACGTGGGCCGCGAGACGACCGCCAACCCCGCCGTCCATCACCTGCCCGAGACGCTCGCCTGGACCCGCGTTCTGGCGCAATGGGCCGAGGCGGCGATGGCGGGGGGGCTGCCGATCTTCCTCGGCGGCGACCATTCGCTGTCGCTGGGGACCGTGGCGGGGGTCGCCGCCCATGCCGCGGCCGCCGGGCGGCCGCTCTTCGTGCTGTGGCTCGACGCCCATTCCGACATCCACAGCGTCGAGACGACCGAGAGCGGCAACCTGCACGGGACGCCGCTGGGCTACCTCGCCGGGCGGCCGGGGTTCGACGCCTTCCCGCCCTTCCCGGCGCCGGTGCCCGAGGCCAACATCTGCCTGTTCGGCATCCGCTCGGTCGATCCGGCCGAGCACACGGCGCTCGCGCAGACCGACATCGTGGTGAACGACATGCGGGTGCTGGACGAATACGGCTTCGCGGTGCCGATGCGCGCCTTTCTCGACCGGGTGGCGGCGGCCAACGGGATGCTGCACGTCAGCCTTGACGTCGATTTCCTCGATCCCTCGGTGGCGCCGGCGGTCGGGACCACGGTGCCGGGCGGCGCCACCTTCCGCGAGGCGCATCTGGTCTGCGAGCTGATCCACGAGAGCGGGCTGATGACCTCGCTGGACCTGGTCGAGCTGAACCCGTTCCTGGACGAGCGCGGGCGGACCGCGCGGATGATGGTCGATCTGGTCGGCAGCCTGATGGGCCGCAAGGTGTTCGACCGGCCGACCCGCGGCGGCTGAGGTCAGGCGCCACCGGGTCTTCGGGCCAGACAGACGCCGCGCGCCGGTCTAGTCGATGAACCGGACCTCGCCCGACGCGATCTCATAGACCGCCGCCCGGACCGCGAGCCGCCCGGCCTCGACCGCCTCGGCCAGCGTCGCCGAGCGCGAGGTGATCCGTTGTGCCGACAGCCGCGCGTTCTCGGCGATCACCGCGTCGAGCAGCGCCCCGGCGTCGCCATGACCTGCGCGCTGCGCGCGGGTCACGGCCGGCAGGATCGAGACCGCCATCTGGTCCAGATTGCCGGGCAGCACCTCGGCGGTCTCGGCCACCCTGATCGCGGTATCGACCGCGCCGCAGCCCGAATGGCCCAGCACCACGATCAGCGAGGTGCCGAGGAACGTCACCGCATATTCGAGGCTGGCCAGCACGTCGGCGTTCACGAGGTTTCCCGCCAGCCGGCAGACGAACAGCGCCCCGGGCGGCTCGTCGAAGGCCAACTCCGGCGCCACCCGGCTGTCGGCGCAGCTGACCAGCGCGGCGAAAGGCGCCTGTCCCCTGGCGCGCTCGACCCGGCCGGCGGCGTGGTCGGCCCCGCGCGCGGCGCCGGCGACGTAGCGCGCATTGCCCTCGGTCAGCCGCGCCAGCGCCGCCTCGGGCGAGACCGCCGCGCGCGGGTCGTCGAGCACGCTGCCCGCCGCATCGCATTCGTCGCGCAGCCGCTGCCCCGCATCCACCGCCTTGTCGAAAATCTCGTGCGCCACCGTGCCTCCGTCATCCGGTCGTGAAGTTGTTGGGGATCGAACGGGCGGGGCCGGGGGCGGTTCCCCCGCTTCGGGCAGGCTTTCCACGCTCGTTGGCCCGGCCGGGGGGTTGACCCTGCCCGCGCGGGACGATGAAGTGCCGCGATCATGTCGCCGCCGTTGCCACCCTTGACCCACGCTTGCCCCGCCGCTGGCCGGACCTGTGTCCTGCCCGCCCGGCCGGGCGCGGGGTCCGAGCGGGCCGAGCGCGCCCACCGACGAGAGGCCGCCGCTTCGCCGCCCCTCGTTCTCGCCGTTTCAGGACCATGACATGACCAGTTTCCTCGACATCCACACCACCCCCAAGTCCGACCTGCGGGCCATCATCGACAGCGCCCGCGCCATGAAGGACGCCCGCAACGGCGCCCCCAAGGGCACGCCCGACGCCGAGCAGCCGCTCAAGAACCGCATGGTGGCGCTGATCTTCGAGAAGCCCTCGACCCGCACCCGCGTCAGCTTCGACCTCGGCGTACGGCAGATGGGCGGGCAGACGATGGTCCTCTCGGGGCAGGAGATGCAGCTTGGCCACGGCGAGACGATCGCCGACACCGCAAGGGTGCTGTCGCGCTACGTGGACATGATCATGATCCGCACGTTCGAAGAGGCGACGCTGCACGAGATGGCCGAATATGCCGACGTGCCGGTGATCAACGGGCTCACGAACCGCACCCACCCCTGCCAGATCATGGCCGACGTGATGACGTTTGAGGAGCATCGCGGCCCCATCGCCGGGCGCAAGGTGGTGTGGTCGGGCGACGGCAACAACGTCTGCGCCTCGATGATCCAGGCGGCGGGGCAGTTCGGCTTCGACTTCACCTTCACCGGGCCGCCGCCGCTCGACCCCGAGGCGGAGTGGCTCGACTTCGCCCGGGCCCAGGGGGTGCGGGCCGAGATCGAGCGCGACCCGGCCCGCGCGGTCGAGGGCGCGGACCTCGTGGTGACCGACACCTGGGTGTCGATGCACGACCCCCAGTCCGCCAAGGAGCGGCGCCACAACCAGCTGCGCGGCTATCAGGTCAACGCGGGGCTGATGGCGCGGGCCAAGCCGGACGCGCTCTTCATGCACTGCCTGCCGGCCCACCGCGAGGACGAGGTGACGTCCGAGGTGATGGACGGCCCGGCGAGCGTGATCTGGGACGAGGCCGAGAACCGGCTGCACGCGCAGAAGGCGGTGATGCGCTGGTGCCTCGGGGCCTGAGCGGCGCCCTGACGGCGCGGCTCAGCCGCACGTGACAGGTGCAGGGGCGTCGTCGAGAAGCTTCGCTGCGGATTCGAAGTGGCGCCGGTCGGCGGTGTGAAAGGCGATGACCCGTTCCTCTGCCGGTCCGTTGCGTTTGCGGAACGCCTCGGCCCGCGCCCGCCGCACGGCGCGGATATCGCGGTCGCGCAGGCGGCGCACCATCAACCGCAGGCGCCGTGCCAGCGCGCGGGTCGGGCGCTGGTCCTGCCCGAGCCTGCGTCGCTGCTGCATCGCATCGGCAATCTCGGGGGCGAGTCGCGCCCCCTCCATCACGTAGCGCATCTGGACGGCGGCCGATGGCTCGAGCTTGAGAGTCACGAGGTCGTGGTACGGCTTGCTGTCGATATTGAACATCAGCGTATCGACCGGAATGAAATAGCTGCGCGCGTGGCGCAGCATCTTTTCGGCCCCGCGCCGGGTCATGAAGTAGCAGGCGGCCGAGGTCTCGGTGCCCCAGAGTGGCCGCAGCACCCGCCCCGGGGCAGGCTCGGCGCGCACCGGGCCATACGCGGCACTCCAGTCGCAGGCGTCCAGCTTGATGACATCGACCCTGGCCAGCAGTTCGGGATCAAAGGCGAGATCGGCGAAATCCGACGACACCAGCACGTCGTCCTCGAGGATGAAGGCGCCGGGCAGGTCATTGTCGATGATGTGTCGCCACGCCCGGCGATGGCTCTCAAAGCAGCCGATCTCGCCGTTGGGCATCTCGCCATAGGGGGCAGATGCCGCGTCGGCCAGCGCGGCCGGGTCGTAACCGTTGACGGCGGGCAGCCGCTGCGCGGCAAGTCCGAGGTTCGCCAGCTGTGCCGACATGAAGGCCCAGCGCCGCGTCTGCCGATCGAGATTGATCACGAGGTAAGTGGCCAATGCGGGGACTTTCCGGTGCCAACTGTGATGCTGTTTCGTGCCACGATTCGCGGCAAAAAGCGAGCCGCCCAGGCCGAGGCCGGCGCTCGGCGCTGCGCTAGCCCGCCAGCGCCCACACCTTGCGCATTAGCCCGGGCAGAGCGCCGGGGTCGAGCCCGGCCCGCGGCACGATCTCGCCCCGCGCCGGGTTGCCCGCGAGCGGCGCGGTCAGCACCCGCAGCCGCAGCTCGAAATGGGTGAAGACGTGGCGCACCTCGCCCCGCTCGTCCCAGTCCGCGGCGAGGGGCGGCGGGAAATCCGAGCCGTCCCAGCCGCTCGAGGGGAAGGCCAGCGTCCCGCCCAGCAGCCCGCGCTGGGACCGCCGCTCGAGCAGCACGGCCTCGGGCGAGAGCGCCACCCACGCCACGCCCTGGCGCTGCGGGCGGGCGGCCTTGGGGGCGCGGCGGGGCAGTTCGGCCGCGATCCCAGCGGCGCGGGCGGCGCAGGCGTGGATCAGCGGGCAGATGCCGCAGGCGGGGCTGCGCGGGGTGCAGATCGTGGCGCCGAGGTCCATCATCGCCTGGGCGAAATCGCCCGGCCGGTGCGTCGGCGTCAGGGTCGCGGCCAGCGCCGTCAGCTCGCGTTTCGCAGTCGGCAGCGGGGTCTGGACGGCGAAGAGGCGGGCCACGACGCGCTCGACGTTGCCGTCCACCACCGTCTCAGGCCGGTCAAAGGCGATCGCGGCGATGGCGGCCGAAGTGTAGGGGCCGACGCCGGGCAGGCCGGCCAGCCCCTCGCGCGTCGTCGGAAACCCGCCCGCCGCGGCCACCGCGCGGGCGCAGGCGATCAGGTTGCGGGCGCGGGCGTAGTAGCCGAGGCCCGCCCACGCGGCCATGACCTCGGCCTCGTCGGCGGCCGCGAGCGCCTGAACGGTGGGCCAGCGCGCGGTGAAGCGCTCGAAATAGCCGCGCACCGCGGCCACCGTGGTCTGCTGCAGCATCACCTCGGACAGCCAGACGCGATAGGGGTCCATCGCCGGCGTCCCCGGCGGCGCCCGCCACGGCAGGTCGCGGGCGTGGCGGTCGTACCAGTCCAGCAGCGCCGCCGCGATGGCGCCGCCCGTCCCGTCGTCACGCAAGTTTGCGTCCCCCGTCATCCGCCGTGGTCTGGCATCCCGCGGCGTCCGGGTCCAGATTGGACCGGCACGACCCAACCGCGAGCCCCCATGGCCAAGCGCCGCCCCTCGAGTGATCCCGATGCCCCGCCCCGGCGGCGGATGCGCGGATTCGAGCCGGCGGCGAGCCTCGTCGCGCCGCAGCTGCGGCAGGGCGCCGAGGCGCGCGGCTTCGCGATCGCGCGGCTTCTGACCCACTGGCCCGAAATCGTCGGCCCCGAGCTTGCCGCCGCCACGCGGCCGGTCAAGGTCAGCCACGGGCGCGCCTTCGGGGCCACTCTGACCCTGCTGACCGACGGGCCGCAGGCGCCGCTGGTGCAGATGCAGCTGCCGCAGATCCGCGACCGGGTGAACGCGGTCTACGGCTTCAACGCCATCGCCCGGATCACCGTGACCCAGACCGCCGCGCAGGGTTTCGCCGAGGCGCAGGCGGCGTTTCATCCTGCCCCGCCCGAATCCGCCCCCTCGCCCGAGGCGACCGCCGCGGCGGTGCGCGTGGCCGGGCGCTTCGACGATCCCGCGCTGGCGCAGGCCATGCAGGCGCTGGCGCTGAACCGCGCCGGGCGCAAGGCGCGGGCCAAAGATCACCGTTTCTCCTGACCGAAAGGCCATTCCATGACGACCACCCTCCGCCGCCTCGCCTCTGCTACCGCGCTTGCCACCGTCGCGGGGCTGGCCCTGCCGGCCGTGGCTCAGCAGGCTGCCCCCGCGGCGGCCCCGGCCGCGACCCCTGCCCCGGCGGCCGCCCCGGCCGCGCCGGCCGCCCCGGCGATCCTGCCCGACCTCTACCTCGGGTCCGAGACCGCGCCGGTCACGATCTATGAATACGCGAGCTTCACCTGCAGCCATTGCGCGGCCTTCCACCGCGATGTGTTCCCCAAGCTCAAGGCCGAGTACATCGACACCGGCAAGGTCCGCTTCGCCCAGCGCGACGTGTATTTCGACGAGGTGGGCCTGTGGGCCGGCATCCTCGCCCGCTGCGGCGGGGACGAGAAATACTACCCGATCGGCGCGATGCTGATGGACGAGCAAAAGGACTGGCTGTCGGCCAAGACCGGCGACGAGATGACCGCGAACCTCAAGAAGATCGGGGCCAAGGCGGGCATGACGGGCGAGCAGATCGACGCCTGCTGGGCCGATCAGGCCAAAGTCGAGAGCCTTGTGGCGACCTACCAGCAGAACGCCGTGGCCGACAAGATCGAGGGCACCCCGACCTTCATCATCGGCGGTGAGAAGGTACAGAACGGCCCGTGGGAAGAGCTGAAGGCGAAGATCGACGAGAAGCTGGCGGCGGCTCCTGCGGCTGCGGCGCCGGCCACGACGACCGCTCCGGCCCCGGGTGCCTCGGCCCCGGCTCCGGCGTCGAACTGAGTGTCTCTCAGCCCCTCGTGCGGCCGTGCGGCTAAGCGAGGGGCTGAACTTGAAGGGGGTGGCTCGCCTCCAGCGACGTGACGGCCTGTTCAATGTCAGCGGCAGGACCGGGCCTAGTCACCCTCAGCGGTGTGACGGGCCTAGCCCACGTCAGCGGCATGACAGGCCTGCTCCGCGTCAGCGGCACGAGGGACCAACCTACGTCAACAATCGGACGGGCCTACTCAACGTCAGCGGCATGACGGGAGTGTTCCACGTTAGCGGCACGATAGGCCTGCGCCGCGTCAGCATCACGACGGGCCAAATCTACCTCAGCAACGGGACGGGCCTACTCTACGTCAGCGCCACGACGGGCCTATCCGATTTCAGCGGGATGACGGGCGTCTTCTGGCAGAGGACTACGCGCTCGCCACAACAGCGAGCCGCCGCCTCGTCCGTCTCGGCGGACACCACCGACCAAGCACCCCGGACAGCATCCGCCCCTACCCCCTACCCAAGAACAAAGCGAGGGGTTCCGGCCCCCCACGGACCGGAACCCCTCTTTCTCGCGTGCTCCATGCACCACACGCGAAACCGGAATGCGCCGGGCCGTCCTGGCCGTGCCCCATGGATGCCACATCCGCCCTTGCCGATCAAACGCGGAACATCTTGCATTTGAGCGATCCGGCCGCCGCGCTCGCCCCTTGGTCTCGGCGCGCGGCGGATGTATCCCGCCCCTCGCCACGGCTTCCAGAAAAGGTGACCCGATGACCCAGCGCCTGCATCTCGTCTATGGCGGAGAGCTGACCGCCTCGCACTCGACCGAGTTCCGCGACCCGTCGGCGATCCATGTCGTCGGCATCTATCCCAACTACGCCGCCGCCTATGACGCCTGGAAGGCGCAGGCGCAGGCCACCGTGGACCAGGCGCAGACGCGCTATTTCATCGCCCACCTGCACCGCCTGCACGACCCCGAGGACGCGGCCGCCCCGCCGCCCGCGGGCTGAGACGGCAGGGATGGCGGCGTTCGGCGACCTCGCGCAGTGGCTCTCGCTCAGGGGGGTGCGGGGGGGCCAGCCCGACCGGCACGCGCAGTTGCCCAAGGGCGACGGCCCGCTGATCCTGATGGTGGGCGAGGCGCCGGGGCTGGCGCAGGCGCTGCGCCGCCGACGGCGCGGCGTGCGGCTGGCGCAGGTCGGCCCGCCGGGCGCCGGGGGCGAGGGCCGGGGCGCGCCGGTGCTGGCGCCGCTGCCCACCGACGCGGGCCCGGCGCGGGCGCTGATCGAACGCACCCTTCCCGCCGCGCTGGTGCTGGCCGACGGCACCATCCCGGCGGCGCTGATCGCGGCCTGCGACGACGCGGGCGCGCCGGTCACGCTGATCGCCGACCGCCACCAGATCGCCGCCGCCGCCGCCCGCACCGCCTGGCGCGGGTTGCGGCGCGGGCCGCTCGTCCGCCTCGCGCGGGTGCTGGTCCCCGACCGCGCGGCCGAGGATGCCGCGATGCGCGCCGGCATCGCCCCGCCGCGTATCGAGATCGTGGGCCTCGCCGCCCCGGTCGCGACGCCCCTGCGCTGCAACCTGCGGGAATATGCGGCGCTTCGCCCGATGCTCGCCAACCGCCACGTCTGGCTCGCCGCCGCCCTGCCGGCGGTCGAGGCGCCCGCGGTCATGGCCGCGCAGCGCGCCGTGCTCTCCTCGCACCACCGGGCGCTGCTGATCGCCGCGCCGGTCCGCCCCGAGGATGCCGCCCCCATCGCTGCCGCCGCCGAGGCCGCCGGGCTGACCGTCGCCCGCCGCGACCAGGACGAGGAGCCCGATGCCGAGGTGAACGTGCTGGTGGCCGAGGACAGCGCCGAGCTGGGGCTGTGGTACCGCCTCGCCCCCGTGGCCTTCATGGGCGGCACGCTGATCGCGGGCGAGGCGACGCCCCGCCACCCGCACGAGCCGGCGGGCCTGGGCGCCGCGATCCTGCACGGCCCGCATCTGGCCACCCATGCCGAGCTGTGGCGGGCGCTCGACGACGCCGGCGGCGCGCGGGTCGTTCGCAACGCCGTCCAGCTTGGCACCGCGATCGAGGAGCTGGGCGCCCCCGACCTCGCCGCGCGCCTCGCGCTGGCCGCGTGGCAACAGGCGACCGCGGGGGCCGAGGTCTCGCGCCGCATCGCCGAGGCGGTGCTGTCCGATCTGCCCGACACCGCGCCGGGGCTGCTGCCATGACGCTCAGGGCGCCCGGTTTCTGGGACCGCCCGCCGGGGGTGCTGGCGCGGCTGCTGTCGCCGCTTGGCGCGCTTTATGCCGCGGGGACCTCGCGGCGGCTGGCGCGGGGGACCGCGGCGCGGGGCGGGCGGGCGCGAGTCGGGGTGCCGGTGATCTGCGTCGGCAACCTCGACGCGGGCGGCACCGGCAAGACCCCCACGGTGATCGCGCTGATCGAGCGGCTGGCGGCGCGCGGCGCGGCCGTCCATGTCGTCAGCCGCGGCCACGGCGGGACTGAGACCGGCCCGCTGCGGGTCGAGGAACGCCGCCACACCGCCGCCGAGGTGGGCGACGAGCCGCTGCTGCTGTCGGCCTTCGCCCCCGTCTGGGTGGCGCGCGACCGCGTGGCGGGGGCGCGGGCGGCGGTGGCGGCGGGGGCGCAGGTGATCCTGCTCGACGACGGGTTCCAGGACCCGGCGCTGGCCCATGACCTCGCGCTGGTGGTGGTCGATGCGGCCCGCGGCTGGGGCAACGGGCTGTGCCTGCCGGCCGGGCCGCTGCGCGAGCCGGTGGCGGCGGGGCTGGCCCGCGCCGACCTGGTACTGTCGATCGGCGAGCCGCCCGCGCAGGCGGCGTTCGGCGCGCGCTACGGCACCCTGCCGGTGCCGCGGCTGACCGGGGCGCTGGCGCCGCTGCCGACGGGAATGGACTGGCAGGGGCTGCGGGCGCTCGCCTTTGCCGGGATCGGGCGGCCGGAGAAGTTCTTCGCCACCCTCCGCGGCCTCGGCGCCGAGGTGGTGCGGGCCGAGCCGCTGGCCGACCACCAGCCGTTCTCGCCCCAGCTTCTCACCCGGCTCGAGGCCGAGGCGCGGCTCATCGGCGCGCAGTTGGTGACGACCGAGAAGGACGCGGCGCGCCTGCCCGCGCGGTTCCGGCCCAAGGTGCTGACCCTGCCGGTGCGGCTGCGGCTCAACGACCCCGCCCCGCTCGACGCGGCGCTCGACCGGGTGCTGGGGGCGCGCGGGGGCGCCTAGTCCGGCCCGCGGCGCGGGTGGGACGCGCCGGAGCCTCCGGCGGGGATATTTCTGTCAAGGGAGAGGGGGCGGCCTGCGCGCCCGGGGGTCCGGCGGCGGGCGCAGCCGGGCCGGGGCTACGCGACGACGCCGTTGCACCGGGGCGCGGGCCATGCACAGGTCGGCGGGATGGGTATCGAGGCGGGGCCGGGCGTGGGCGCAGAGCGGGATCGGGGACCGGAGGCGCTGGAGATGCGCCGCGCGGGCGACCGTCTGGCGCTGGCCGGGCCGCTCGACCTGCGCCACCTGCCGGGCGCCGACGCGATGGAGGGGGTGGCGACGCTCGACCTTGGCGGGCTCACCCGGCTCGACACCGCGGGGGCGTGGTTCCTGCATGATGCGCAGTTGCGGGGCGTGACGCTCGAGGCGCTGCCGGCGGCGCGCCAGCCGCTGCTTGACGCGGTGATCGCCGCCTGGCCCACCCCCGACCCGCCCGCGCCGAAGTCCGCGGGCGGCTGGCGGCAGCCGGTCGAGGCGGTGGGCCGCGCGGTCGCGGCGGCGGCGGGGTATCTCGGCGCGCTGGCGGAATATCTCGGCCGCTTCCTCGCCCGGCTCGCCTATGGCCTGACCCATCCGGGCAGCCTGCGGGTGACGGCGCTCGTCCACCACTCCCAGCAGGTCGGGCTGGCGGCGGTGCCCATCGTCGTCACCATCTCGTTCCTGATCGGGGTCGTCATCGCCTATCAGGGCGCGTGGCAGCTGCGCAGCTTCGGGGCCGAGATCTTCACCGTCGATCTGGTCGCCATCTCGGTGCTGCGGGAACTCGCGGTGCTGTTGACCGCCATCGTCGTCGCCGGCCGCTCGGGCGCCGCCATCACCGCCGCCATCGGCGCGATGAAGATGCGCGAAGAGGTCGACGCGATGCGGGTGCTCGACATCAACCCCGACGACGCGCTGATCGTGCCGCGGGTGCTGGCGCTGGTGCTGATGATGCCGATCCTCGCGCTGATCGCCGACATCGCGGGGCTGGCGGGCGGGGCGGTCATGGCGTGGCTGACGCTCGACATCACGCCGATGATGTTCGTCCAGCGGGTCGCGGCCAACACCGGCGTGAACCACGCAGCGACCGGTCTCGCCAAGGCGCCAATCTTCGGGCTGCTGATCGGGGTGATCGCCTGCCACGCCGGGATGCAGGTCGGCGGCGACACCGAATCGCTCGGCCGGCGCACCTCGCAATCCGTGGTGTCGGCGATCTTCGCGGTGATCCTCGCCGATGCGCTGTTCTCGATCTTCTTCGCGAGGGTCGGATGGTAGACGCGCCGATCATCAAGGTCCGCGGGCTGGTGACGCGCTTCGGGACCAACACCATCCACGACGGGCTCGACCTCGACGTGCGGCGGGGCGAGATCCTCGGCATCGTCGGCGGCTCGGGCACCGGCAAGTCGGTGCTGCTTCGGACCATCGTCGGGCTGCTGACCCCGGCCGCGGGCACGGTCGAGGTGGCGGGCATCGACGTGCACCGCGCGACCGGGCCCGAACGCGCGGCGCTCGAGGGGATCTGGGGGGTGATGTTCCAGGACGGGGCGCTGTTCTCGACCCTGACCGTGCGCGAGAACGTCGAGGTGCCGATGCGCGGCCACCCGCTTTCGCCCGAGGCGCGGCAGGGCATCGCCGATCTCAAGATCGCCATGGCCGGGCTGCCGTTCTCAGCGGGGGGCAAGTACCCCTCGCAGCTGTCGGGCGGGATGCGGAAGCGGGCGGGGCTCGCCCGGGCGCTGGCGCTCGACCCGCAGATCCTGTTTCTGGACGAGCCGACGGCCGGCCTCGACCCGATCGGCGCGTCCGAGTTCGACCGGCTGATCGTCGGCCTGCGCGACGCGCTGGGGCTGACGGTGTTTCTGGTCACCCACGACCTCGACACGCTGCACGCCTGCGCCGACCGGATCGCGGTGCTGGCCGAGAAGCGGGTGCTCGCCACCGGCACGATGGCCGAGATGGGGCGTGTCGATCACCCCTGGGTGCGCGAATATTTCCACGGCCCGCGGGCGCGCGCGGCCGAGGCGGATGCCGCGGGCAGCGCGGACCGGACAGAGGCCGCAGACGGCGCGGCGGGATCGCAGGCAGGACGGGACTGACGATGGAAACGAAAGCCAACTACCTGCTGATCGGCAGCTTCACCATCGCCGGGTTCCTGGGGCTGCTGGCGTTCCTGATGTGGTTCATGGGCCGCGACGGGCAGAACGCCTTTGACGATTACGTCGTGGTCTTCCCCGAGATCGGCGGCATCTCGGCCGGCACGCAGGTGCAGTTCTCGGGCGTGCCGGTGGGCCAGGTCACCGACATCCGGCTTGACCCCGACGGGCGGGTGCGGGTGCAGCTCAGGCTGCGCGCCGACACCCCGATCCGCACCGACAGCGAGGCGGTGATGGTCCCGCAGGGCATCACCGGCCTGTCCACGGTCTCGGTCTCGGCCGGCACCGGCACCGCGCCCCTGCTCGAAGAGCCCGAGGAGGGGCTGCCGCAGATCCGCGCCGGGCGCTCGACGCTCGATTCGATCACCGAGGCCGCGCCCGAGCTGGTGGACGAGCTGCGCAACTCGGCCGCCCAGCTCTCGCGGCTGTTGAGCGACGAGAACCTGGCCCATGCCGATGCGGTGCTGCGCAACGTGGACCAAGCGTCGGGCAAGCTGGACCAGGCGATCGGCGACATCTCCGAGGCGGTGTCGGGCATCTCCGGGGTGGGGGCGACGCTCAAGGATTTCTCGACCCAGTTCGACGGGCTGGGGGCGCGGATCGACGGCGCGCTGGCGAGCGTCGATTCGGCCGCGAGCGGCGTCGGCAAGGCCGCCGAGGCGGTCGCGGCGACGGATTTCGCCGCGCTTTCGACCGAGGCCAAGGGGGTGCTGGCCGACGCGCGGGCGCTGATCGGCTCGGACGCGGCGGCGGCGCTGCCGGGCAAGCTGGGCGGCACGCTCGACCAGGCGTCGGCGATGCTGACGGAGCTGCGCGAGGGCGGGACGGCCGGGCGGCTC
Organism: Paracoccus panacisoli; assembly: GCF_042435015.1. NCBI lineage: Bacteria > Pseudomonadati > Pseudomonadota > Alphaproteobacteria > Rhodobacterales > Paracoccaceae > Paracoccus > Paracoccus panacisoli. The sequence goes on from NZ_JBHMQU010000009.1 coordinate 64,035, forward strand.
AACGAGGCGCTGACGGGCGTCTCGACCGCCGCCGCGCAGGTGACCGAGGCCGCGCGGGGGCTCGACGGCAAGATCGACGGCGCGCTGACCGGAATCGAGTCCGCGGCCGGCGAGGTGGGGACCGCCGCCAAGTCGGTCGCGGCGGTGGATTTCGCGGCGCTCTCGGCCGAGGCGCAGGGGATCCTCGCGGACCTGCGGGCGATGATCGGCTCGGACGACGCGGCGGCGCTGCCGCGGAACCTGTCGGACACGCTGGCGGCGGCCTCGGCGGTGCTGAAGGACCTGCACGAGGGCGGCACGGCGCAGCGCCTGAACCAGTCGCTGACCGCGATCAGCGAGGCGGCGGCGCGGGTCGGGCGCGCGGCGGACGGCATCGCGCCGCTGTCGGCGCGGCTGCAACAGCTTGCCGCGCGGACCGATCAGGTGGTGTCGAGCTTCGGCGGCAACGGCGCGCTGCAGGCCGAGTTCACCCGCGCGCTGCGCGAGGTGGCCCGCGCGGCGGCCTCGGTCGGCTCGACCGCCCGCGCGATCGAGCGCAACCCGCAGTCGATCATCCGCGGGCGCTAAGCCGGGTCGGGACGGCGATGGTGCAGCTAGAGAGAGAAAGTTGGAACTTTCTCTTCGCCACTCTGGAAGAGTGGGAGCACCTTCTCCGCGCTGTCGATGCTCATAACACCGTAACTCAGGATAAAAATCCGAGGTGCGGTCATGAGCATTTCGGTACGTGATTTCAATGCGGTAGCAGCCGCCAACCCCAAAAAGAAGCCGCGCGAGGCTCCGTTCTCGCTGCGTCTGTCCTTTGACGAAAAGGCACTTTTGCGCGCCGCAGCAAACGGCGTGCCGCTTGGGGCGTACATCAAGGCCAAGCTCTTCGATGAGCCTCTGGAGAAAGTACGTCGCCGCAACACCAACCCTGTCAAAGACCATGAGGCTTTGGGCCGCGTTCTCGGAGCGCTCGGCAAATCCCGCCTATCTCAGAACCTGAACCAGATCGCGCGCGCGGCGAACATGGGCGCTCTGCCCGTATCACCGGAACTCGAAGACGAGCTCCGCCAAGCCTGTGCGGATGTCGAAGCCCTGCGCAAGGAATTGCTGCGGGCGCTTGGCAGCCTTTCCGAAGGGGGCCCGTCATGATCTTGAAAGGCAACCCGCGCGGCAACGCCGCCAAACTGGCCAAGCATCTGATGAACGTCCACGACAACGAACACGTAGAGCTTCATGAGCTGCGCGGCTTCATGAACGAAGATGATCTGCATGAGGCTCTGAAAGAAGCCGAAGCGATTGCCAAGGGTACACGCTGTCAGCAGCACCTATTCTCCCTCAGTCTTAGCCCACCTCAGGATGCCCATGTAGATATCGCCACCTTCGAAACCGCCATCGAAATGGCGGAACTGAAGCTCGGCCTGAGCGGTCAGCCGCGCGCTGTCGTCTTCCATGAAAAGGAAGGACGGCGGCATGCCCATGCCGTTTGGTCGCGGATCGATACCGACACGATGACCGCGCGCCAACTACCTTTCTCAAAACGCAGACTTATGGATGTCTCGCAAGAGCTATACCTTCGGCACGGATGGGACATGCCAAAGGGCATGTTGGACAGTGCAGCCAAGAACCCGCTCACCTTCACCCGCGATGAATGGCAACAAGCCCAGCGGACAAAGCAAGACCCCAAGATCATCAAGGCTCTCTTCAAGGATTGCTGGCAGCGCTCGGACTCTGTCGATGCGCTCAAATCCGCTTTGGAAGCGCGCGGTTAGTATCTCGCGCAAGGGGATCGGCGCGGTGTTGTGGCCGTTGATTATCGCGGCGAAGCCTATGCGCTCTCACGCTGGTCGGGCGTTAAGGCGAAGAATGTTGCGGCCCGATTCAAAGATTCTAATCCCTTGCCGTCCGTCGATGACCAGCGTCAGAAGATCGCCGGACTGGTCGCGGACAATCTGCGGGATCACAAGAAGCAGCTTGAAGACGGCTACAAGCGTCTGCGTCCGACGCTGGAACTGCGCCGCACGCAGATGGTCGAGCGTCATCAAATCGAGCGCAACGGCTTGGCAGAACTCCATAAGAGCCGAGAAGCCAGAGAAGCCGCAGCACGGGCAGCTCGTCTTCCGCAGAAGAGGCCGCACGCTACGCTTGATCTGGAGCGGTATCGCTCGATGATGGATGGTTATGAGTGTTCCGACGAGCAAAAGGAGCGCATCATCATGGTCTTGGTCAGCATAGCGCTGGAATTTTCAGACCTTGGCTTCGGCATGAGCGTCCATCAGCTTGCCTGTGGACAAGTCGCTGAAAGTGAAGGTTTCTGCGGCGGTGCGGAGCAAGATGTGCTATGGTCAGCGGCATCAACCCTGACCTAAAAGTTCAACAAAATCGCGGCTGAATAGGCTGCCGCAAAGAAAGAGGAGTCATGAACGAATTAAACACACATAACATGGACGCTCCCTCTGCGCTGATCTATTGCCGGGTATCGTCCACCAAGCAGCGCGTAGATGGCAGCGGCCTGGAGAGCCAAGAGCAGCGCTGCCGCTCGTACGCCGACATGCACGGCTATGCGGTGGAGGCTGTTTTCCCCGATGATGTCTCGGGTGGCGGCGATTTTATGAAGCGCCCCGGTATGGTCGCGCTCCTCAGCTTCCTCGATGCTCAGCCGGGCAAGCCTTACGTTATCATTTTTGACGATCTCAAGCGCTTTGCGCGCGACCGTGATTTTCACTGGAAGCTTAGAAAGGCGTTAACCGCGCGCGGTGCGGTGCCAAAGTGTCTGAATTTCAATTTCGAGGATACGCCTGAAGGCGAATTCATAGAAACGATCATGGCGGCTCAAGGTCACCTCGAGCGCGAACAAAACCGCCGCCAAGTAATCCAGAAAATGAAGGCGCGGGTGGAAAATGGCTTCTGGGTGTTCCGCGCACCTGTCGGATACAAACACATTCCCGCCAAGGGTGGTGGCGGCAAGGTGCTTGTACCCAATGAGCCCTTGGCCTCGGTCGTTCGAGAGGCGCTTGAAGGTTACGCGCACGGCCGCTTCTCGACGCAGAACGAAGTAAAGCTCTTCCTAGAGAACGATCCGCATTTTCCTAAAGATCGCAAGGATGGAACGCTCCGCCCGATGACCATCACACGCCTTCTCAAAAAGGTTGTGTATGCTGGATATGTGGAAGCTCCCAAATGGGGCGTCTCTGTCAGGGAGGGGCAGCACGAAGGTCTGATCTCTTTCGAGACATACCAGCGTATTCAGGACAACCTGGAAGGCAAGAAACGCGCTCCGGCAGCGCGCAAGGACTACCACGTCGATTTCCCGCTACGCGGATTCGTGGCTTGTAACTGTTGTGGCAACGCAATGACGGCGGCCTGGTCAACGGGCAAGACCAAGCGATACGCATATTACCGCTGCGAGACTCGCGGCTGCGAAGAGAAGAGCAAGTGTATTCCACGTGCGAAGCTGGAAGACGGCTTCGAAGCGATCCTCCGCAGCCTTGCCCCATCGAAGAAGCTCTTCGAGCTGGCGCGGGTAATCTTCGCGGATGTGTGGGAGATGCGTAGCCAGCAGGTGCGCTCTCAGCAAGCCGAGTGGAAGCGTCAACTCAAAGAAGCGGAGAAGCAGATCGAGGAACTGCTCGACCGTCTTGTTGATCACTCAAGCCTCAAGCCACCATTCTGCAACAATGCCGATTAACGATGTGAATCCTCGACGGTCAGAGTTCTGCAACAACGCCGGATCGATCCTGAAAAGCACCGCTCCTGCTTCAAGGATCGCGTTGTCTTCCGTCTCGACCGCGATGACGCGGCCCGACACGCGCGGCGAGATCTGCGCGACATTGGCGGAGACAATGCCGCGTGACGAACCGGGTGCGTGGTGGTCGGAGGCGACCGTCCAGTAGAGGATGCCGCCGATCAGCAGCAGGACGACGAGCAGCACCACGACAGCAGGGCTCCGGCGGCGCGGTTCTGTGGATGGCGCGGCCGCGGGTTCGGCAGGCGAGGCGAGGGGCGGCGGAGAAGACGGCATGGGCTGACCTGACTTATGGGCATTGGCATCGAGCTTTGCGGTCACCGAACTGGACGGGTCCCGGTTTTGTTTCAATCCGGGGTTCATGCTCGGGCGGCTCTCTGCCTGAAGACCGGGGTCTGGCCTGCGCGCCGCCCGGTCCCCTCCCAGTGGAGCGTGCTCTGCGTGGGGCAGCCGGCATGGTTCGGGAAGTCCACGCAGGACCACCCGGCTTCCGGAACCTGAGCCTGCCTATCGCCGGATCCCGGTGGAATAATCGTCGGACGGGGGCAGCTGAACGGCCCGGCGCGTGATCCGCGCCTCGTCGAGGATGTCGTCGAGAGGCTTCGTCGTGTCGATGGCGCCCAGATCGAACAGATAGGCCGGCAGATATCCCGATGCCAGGACCCTCCAGTCAAAGGGAAGGCCGGGGTCGACCAGTCGTGCCAGCTGAAAGATGACGGTGGTGCAGTTTGCCGTGATGGTGTTGTAGAACTCCGGTTCAGCGGCAAGTCGGTTGCCCCGCTCCAGATAGGACACCAGCAGGCGCCTCGCCTGTTCGGGCGTGAGTTGCAGCGGGAACAGGGAAACGTCCTCACCGCGATGGTTCGTGCGCAGCTTCACGATGTCACGTTCTTCCGCTGCGATCAGGACCAGCTCGAATTTCTTGAAGAACCCACCGATCGAGGAAAACTCCTCGTCGGCCTCCCGGCGGATCTCGGCTGAAAAGGCAAGATGCCGGCCATCGGAGAAGCCGAAGCTTACCAGCACATGGGCGATTGCCGGGCTGGACCACACCGATGTCAGAAGATCGACAGAGGTGATCGCGTCCAGGGAATAGGTTTCGGACTTCCACTGCTCGACTGCGGTGTTTTCATCCTCCCAGATGAAATCCCGGATGTTGTGCACGGTAACGGTGTCGTCCTGAAACTCTGCCGTCACCCCCCGAGCCGTGTCCGAGGCCCAGACCAGATCCTGCCGCGGGGCAATGCTCGACCACCAGAGCGTCGCCGCTGCCAGACAGAAGATGAGCG